>CBIHMQ010000018.1:0-17881 GCA_966211075.1 uncultured bacterium | reverse complement strand
TGCCAGAGCATGGTCAAGTGCCCACTCGACTGTCGATCCCCGCGAAGCACGGGGAAGGCCGGTACTACGCGCCGGCCGGTTTGCTCGATGCGATGGAGGCCCGGGGGCAGGTCGCTTACCGCTACGCGCCCGGTCACAACCCGAACGGGTCGCTGCGCGACATCGCCGGGGTCCGCAACGAGGCCGGCAACGTGGTCGGGCTGATGCCGCATCCCGAGCACGCGGTCGATCCACTGACCGGCTCGACCGACGGGCTGCGGGTCTTCGAAACGGTCGCCGCGGCGGGGGTGCCGGCGTGAGCGCGGCCGGCGAGGCGGCGGTCGCCAAGCACCGCGAGCTGGGGCTCACCGACGCCGAGTTCGAGCTGATCGTCGAGAAGCTCGGCCGCGAGCCGAACGACGTCGAGCTGGCGATGTTCAGCCTGCTCTGGTCCGAGCACTGCGCCTACAAGCACTCGCGCAAGCTGCTGCGGCGGCTGCCGACCGAGGGCGAGCGGGTGGTGATGGGGCCGGGCGAGAACGCCGGTGCCGTCGACGTCGGCAACGGCTACGCGGTCGCCTTCAAGGTCGAGTCCCACAACCACCCCAGCGCGGTTGAACCGTTCGAGGGGGCGGCGACGGGGGTCGGCGGGATCCTCCGCGACGTCTTCGCGATCGGGGCGCGGCCGATCGCGATCCTCGACTCGCTGCGCTTCGGCGAGCTCGACTCGGCCCGCTCCCGCCACCTGCTCGACGGCGCCGTGCGCGGGATCGGCCATTACGGCAACTCGATCGGGGTGGCGACGGTCGGCGGCGAGATCTACTTCGAGGAGCCCTACGAGCACAACTGCCTGGTCAACGCGATGTGCCTGGGGATCGCCAAGACCAAGGACATGGTCCGCGCCGCCGCGGCCGGGGTCGGCAACGCGGTGGTGCTGATGGGCGCCTCGACCGGGCGCGACGGGATCGGCGGCGCCTCGGTGCTGGCCTCGGCCGAGCTCGGCGACGGCGACGAGGCGAAGCGGCCGACGGTCCAGATCGGCGACCCCTTCGAGGAGTCGAAGGTGCTGGAGTGCTGCCTGGAGCTGCTCGCCAAGGGCCTGCTGGTCTCGCTGCAGGACCTCGGCGCCGCCGGGCTGACCTCCTCGGCCGGGGAGATGGCGAGCGCCGGCGGGGTCGGGATCGACCTCGACGTCGCCAAAGTGCCGCTGCGCGAGGCCGACATGGAGCCCTTCGAGATCATGGTCTCCGAGTCGCAGGAGCGGATGCTGGCCGTGGTCGAGCCGGCGAAGGTCCCGGAGGTGCTGGCGCTCTGCGAGAAATGGCAGACCGGGTCGGCGGAGATCGGCGTCGTCACCGACAGCGGGCACGTGCGGGTGCTGCGCGACGGCGAGGTCGTCGGCGACATGCCGGTCGAGGCGCTGGTCGACGGCTGCCCGCTCTACGACCTGGAGCCGGCCGAGCCGGAGGGGTGGATCTACGGCAATCGCACCACCCTCAGCGGTGAAGAGTCGGCTGCGGAGACGCTGCTGGCCCTGCTCGCGGCGCCGAGCATCGCCTCCAAGCGCTGGGCCTTCGAGCAGTACGACTCGGTGGTCGGCTCGCGGACCGTGCGGCGGCCGGAGTCGGCCGACGCGGCGGTGCTGCAGCTGCCCGAGGCCGGCAGCGCGATCGCGGTCTCGATCGACGGCAACGGGCGGCGGGTCGCCTGCGAGCCCCACGCCGGGACCGTCGAGGCGGTCCTCGAGTGCGCCCAGAACCTTGCCTGCGTCGGTGCCGAGCCGCTCGGCCTGACCAACTGCCTCAACTTCGGCAACCCGGAGAAGCCGGCCCCGGCCTGGCAGCTCGACCGCGCCGTCAGCGGCCTCGCCGAGGCCTGCGAGGCGCTCGGCGTCCCCGTCGTCGGCGGCAACGTCTCGCTCTACAACGAGGGACCGGAAGGCCCGATCTACCCAACCCCGGTGGTCGGCATGGTCGGCGAGCTGCCCGATCCGGAGCGTGTCGCCAGCAGCGCCTTCGCCCGCGAGGGCGACGCGATCGCCCTGCTCGGCCCCTTCTCCCCCACCCCGCACGGCTCCGAGCTGACCAAGCAGCGTGGCGAGCTCGACGCCGGCCTGCCCGAGCCCGATGTCGCCGCCGTGGCCGCCGCCTGCGCCACCGTGCGCGACGCGGTGCGCGCCGGGCGGCTCGCCTCCGCTCACGACGTCAGCGACGGCGGCCTCGCGGTCGCCCTGGCCGAGTCGGCAATCGGGGGCGGGATCGGCTGCCGCGTCGACCTGCAGCACCTCCGCGAGCGCGGCTGCTCCCCCGAGGAGGCCCTGTTCGGCGAGGGCAGCGGCGGCTTCCTCCTCAGCGGCAAGCGGGCGGAGCTAGAGAGCCTCGGCGCGGTTCTGCTCGGCGAGGTCGGCGGCGAGGAGATCGAGATCGCCGCCGGCGACCACAGCCTCACCGTCCCGCTCGCGGATTGCGAGTCCGCCTGGCGCTCGCTCCCCGCGCAGGCCGAGCGTCACGGCGCCTGACAGCAGCGCCGCGATCGCGACCGCGCAGAGCAGGCTCGACTCCGCCGTCGCCGGCCTCGAACGGGCGCTCGGGGCGCTGCTGGCGGACGCTCGGCAAGCTTGAAGGTGGTTTACGCGGGCGGCCGGACGGGCACCGGTAAGTCGCACCTTCGCAACCTCCGGGCCGGGGGTGTGGCCATGGAGAGGAGACCGTGACAACCCGTCCCGCGATCAAGGCGCTTGCCTGCCTCGCCGCGTCGGCGGTGGCGGCTGCGGGGCTCACCGCCTGCGGCAGCTCCAGCGAAGCCGGACCGCGGCAGCTGACTTTCTTCGTGGCGATCCAGCCCGGTGGCACGATCGAGAAAGTCTCGGAACGCTGCACGGAGGAATCGGGCGGGAAGTACGAGATCACGCCGGAATTCCTCCCCACCGACGCCAGCCAGCAGCGCGAACAGCTGGTCCGGCGGCTCGGCGCGGAGGACTCCTCGATCGACGTGATCGGGATGGACGTGATCTGGACCGGCGAGTTCGCCAACGCCGGTTGGGTCGAACCCTGGAAGGGCCCGCTGAAAAAGCAGGTCACCGAAGAGGTCTTCCCGGGCGTGCTCGAGACCGCGTCCTTCGAGGACCAGCTCTACGCGGCGCCGTTCAACACCAACACGCAGCTGCTCTGGTACCGCAAAGACCTGGTCCCGAAGCCGCCCAAGACCTGGGACGAGATGATCGACCAAGCGGAAGAGCTCGGCCGCGGCGACTCCGGCACGATCCAGGTCCAGGCCAACCGCTACGAGGGCTTCACGGTCTGGGCCAACGCCCTGATCGAGAGCGCCGGCACCGAAGTCCTCTCCGGCCCGGAAAGCGTCGACCTCGAACAGGGGCCGACCGAAAAAGCGCTGGCGGTGATGGGCCGCCTCGCCAACTCCCCGGCGGCGCCGCCCAACCTCTCGACCTCCGACGAGGACAGCGCCCGGCTCGGCTTCGAGGCCGGCGAATCGGCCTTCATGACCAACTACACGTTCGCCTACGCGAGCGCCAAAGAAGAAGCTCCGGACATCGCCAAGAACATGGGCTTCGCCCGCTTCCCTGAGGTCGTGCCCGGGACGCCGAGCAAACCGCCGCTGGGCGGCTTCAACCTCGCGGTCAGCTCCTTCTCGGGCAACAAGGACGTCGCGTTCGAGGCGGCGGCCTGCCTCGCCAACGCGAAGAGCCAGTTGACCGCGGTCGAACTCGACGGGCTGCCCCCGTCCCGCTCCGACCTCTACTCGAACAAGACCGTCACCGAGGCCTATCCCGGCTTCGCCGAGCTGGTCAAGGAATCGATCGAGGACGCCGGGCCGCGGCCGACCACGCCGGCCTACCAGGACGTCTCGCTGGCGATCCAGCGCTCGCTGCACCCGCCGGACAAGATCGGCCCCGAAGACACCGAATCCATCTACGACGAACTGCGCTCCAACCTCGAGGACGCGGTCAAGCGGGAGGGCCTGCTGTGACCGAGCGGACCCGCTCCGAACGGAAGCTCGCCTGGCTGCTCTGCGCACCGGCGGTGTTGGCGATGCTGGCCGTCACCGCCTACCCGATCGGCTACGCGATCGTGCTCTCGGTGCAGCAGGTCGACCTCCGCTTCCCCGACGAGGGCGGCTTCGTCGGCCTCGACAACTACAGCGCCGTTCTCAGCTCCGACCTCTGGTGGACGGACTTCTTCAACACCGTCTTCATCCTCGTCACCACGGTGGCGATCGAGCTGGTGCTGGGGATGATCATCGCCCTGGTCATGCACCGGGCGATCTTCGGCCGCGGCGTCATCCGCACCAGCGTCCTGATCCCCTACGGGATCATCACCGTCGTCGCCGCCTTCGCCTGGCAGTTCGCCTTCGCGCCCGACACGGGCTTCGTCAACAGCCTCCCCTTCATCGCCGAAGACATGGACTGGTTCGGCGGCCGCTTCAGCTCCTTCGCGGTGATCATCATGGCGGAGGTCTGGAAGACCACGCCGTTCATGGCGCTGCTGCTGCTGGCCGGGCTGGTGACGATCGACAGCCAGCTCTACGAGGCGGCCAAGGTCGACGGGGCGAGCGCCTGGCAGCGCTTCACCCGGATCACCCTGCCGCTGATGAAGCCGGCGATCCTGGTCGCGCTGCTGTTCCGCTCGCTCGACGCCTTCCGGGTCTTCGACACGATCTTCATCATGACCCGCGGTGCCCAGGACACCGAATCGGTCTCGATCCTCGGCTTCAACCAGCTGATCTCGCGGCTCAATCTCGGGCTCGGCTCGGCGGTCTCGGTGCTGATCTTCATCTGCGTGTTCCTGATCGCGTTCCTGTTCGTGAAGGGGCTGGGGGCGCGGCTGGAGGAAGGGCGACCGGGAGGCTGAGATGGAGCGAGGAACCCGCGACTACGCACTCTGGTCAATCGGCATCGTCCTGGTGCTGGTCTTCGCGCTGCTGCCGGTCCTCTGGCTGATCTCGCTGTCGCTGAAGCCGCCGGCGGCGATCACCGACCAGCACTTCATCCCCACCGAATTCTCGCTCGACAACTACAAGAGCCTGTTCGAAGGCGGGATCGACGGGAGCCCCTTCATCAAGCCGCTGATCAACTCGATCGGGATCGCCCTGATCACCACCGTGATCTCGATCGTGCTCGCCTCCTTCACCGCCTACGCGATCGCCCGGCTCGAGTTCCCCGGCAAGCGGCTGATCCTGGCGGGCGCCCTGGCGATCGCGATGTTCCCGCCGATCTCCACGGTCGGGCCGCTCTTCGACATGTGGCGCTCGCTCGGCCTCTACGACACCTGGCCGGGCCTGATCATCCCCTACCTGACCTTCTCGCTGCCGCTGGCGATCTACGTCCTCGTCGCCTTCTTCCGCGAGATCCCCTGGGAGCTCGAGCAGGCGGCCGAGGTCGACGGGGCGACGCCGTTCCAGGCCTTCACGAAGGTGATCGTGCCGCTCGCCGCGCCGGGGGTCTTCACGGCGGCGATCCTGGTCTTCATCTTCGCCTGGAACGACTTCCTCTTCGCGATCTCGCTGACCTCCTCCGACGCCTCCCGCACCGTTCCCGCCGCGCTCGCCTTCTTCACCGGCGAGTCCTCGTTCACCCAACCGACCGGCTCGATCGCCGCCGCCGCGGTGGTGGTGACGGTGCCGATCATCGTCTTCGTCCTCTTCTTCCAGCGCCGAATCGTCGCCGGCCTCACCTCCGGCGCCGTCAAGGGATAAGGAGCAACGCAATGGCAGAGATAGTCCTCGACGGAGTGACCAAGGTCTTCGGCGACGGCTTCGAGGCCGTCAAGGAGATGGACCTCGAGATCGGCGACGGCGAGTTCATGATCCTCGTCGGACCCTCCGGCTGCGGTAAGTCGACGGCGCTGCGGATGATCGCCGGGCTCGAGGACATCTCCAGCGGCGAGCTGAAGATCGACGGCGAGCTCGTCAACGAGCGGGCCCCGAAGGATCGCGACATCGCCATGGTCTTCCAGAACTACGCGCTCTACCCGCACATGACCGTGCGCGAGAACATGGGCTTCGCGCTGAAGCTGGCCGGGGTCGACAAGGCCGAGATCGACAAGAAGGTCGAGGAGGCGGCGGCGACGCTCGACCTCACCCAGCACCTCGACCGCCGCCCCGCCAACCTCTCCGGCGGCCAGCGCCAGCGGGTGGCGATGGGCCGGGCGATCGTCCGCGACCCGAAAGCGTTCCTGATGGACGAGCCGCTCTCCAACCTCGACGCGAAGCTGCGGGTGCAGATGCGGACCGAGGTGGCGCGGCTGCAGTCGCGGCTCGGCACCACCACCGTCTACGTCACCCACGACCAGACCGAGGCGATGACCCTCGGCGACCGGGTGGCGGTGATGCGGGCCGGCGTCCTGCAGCAGGTCGGCAGCCCGGCCGAGCTCTACGAGGAACCCCGCAACCTCTTCGTAGCCGGCTTCATCGGCTCACCGGCGATGAACTTCATGCCGGCCGAGCTGCGCGGCGGCAAACTGTTGCTGCCGATCGGAGAGGTCGACGCCGGCCAGCTGTCCGGGGCCCACGACGGCCCGGTCGTCGCCGGGCTGCGCCCGGAGAACTTCGAGGACGCCAAGTTGGTCGGCGACGAGCTGAAGCGCGAGCGCGGGGTCCTCTTCGAGGCCGAGATCGACCTGGTCGAGTCGCTCGGCTCCGACCTCTACGCCTACTTCCGGATCGAGTCCGAAGGGGTCGAGTCCGAGCAGCTCGCCGACCTGGTCGAGGACCGGATCGGCGAGACCGGCGCCGCCAACCTGCGCGAGGGCGAGGAGCAGGTCGTCGCCCGCCTCGAGCCGACCAGCGAGGTGCGCCGCGGCGAGCGGGCCGAGCTTTGGGCCGACACCTCGAAGCTGCACCTCTTCGACCCGGAGAGCGGCGAGCGGCTGGGCGACGGCGGGGCGGGCGGCGCCGAGCGGGCCTCGGCGCGCTCAGGCGGCGGCGACGAAGGCTGACGTCAGCGCCGCCGCCTCGACGTCGTTGAGCCCCTGCTTGCCGGTCAGGTCCTGCCAGGTCGGGAAGGCGAGCGCGTGGCCGATCGCGGCGCGGGTGCGCCGGCGGGCCTTGCCGCGCAGGCCGCGGCCGGCGAGCAGGGAGTCGGCGGCTATGTCGAGCAGGCCCCAGAAGGCGCTCATCAGCTCGGCGACGACCGGCATCTCCGCTTCGTCGCGAAGCAGCTTCTCGATCATCCCCGCGGTGCGGCGGTAGTAGGCGTAGAGCTCGGCGAGGGCGGCGTCGAGGCGCTCGCCGGGGTCGGCGACGCGGGCCCAGGCGGTCACGTCCGGGGGTGGGTTGGCGGCGGCCCAGTGGGCCGAACAGGCGCCGAGCAGCGCCGCCTCGTCGGGGAAGTGGCGGTAGACGGTCGAGCGGCGCACCCCGGCCCGCTCGGCGACGGCGCTGACCGAGGTCTGGGCCGGCCCGAGCGATCCGTGCAGCGCGACGGCGGCTTCGGTGATCCGCAGCCGGGTCTCCGCCTCCTGTTCGGCGCGGCGCTTCATCCGGTACTGGCGTTTTTCATCGGACATATCTGTACGTCCAATCTTGACAGATCGATCCGACCTGTCTACTGTTTTTCGCGCGACACTACTGTCTAACGAAAATGGAGGTACGAAAGATGAGCTCGAAGGTGGTTGGTCCGAACGACGGCGAGGCGGGCTTCCTCGGAAGCATCGGAGTCCGGTTCATGATCGACGGCGACGAGGCAGCCCAGCGTTTCTCGCTGGTCGAACACCCGCTGCCGCCGAAGGCGCTGGCGGCTCCCCTGCACCGGCACAACAACGAGGACGAGTACAGCTACGTGCTGGAGGGCCGGATGGGGGCGCTGCTCGGCGACGACGTCCTCGAAGCCGGTCCCGGCGACCTGGTCCACAAGCCGCGCGGCGAGTGGCACACCTTCTGGAACGCCGGCGAGGAGACCTGCCGGATCCTCGAGATCATCTCCCCCGCCGGCTTCGAGCGCTTCTTCGCCGAGCTGGTCGCGATGGGCGGCGTCCTCCAGGCCGCGCCCGAGGACGTGGCCGCCCTCTGCGACCGCTACGCCCTCGACATGCAGCCCGAAACGGTCCCGGGCCTGCTCGAGCGCTTCGACCTGAAGATCGGCGAGCCGGCCGCCGCCCCTGGCTACTGAGCCCCACCCGTCTGCCCTGACCCGTGCATAGGACGGGTCAGGGCAGACGTGTGTGCGAACCGACGGCCGGCGCGGTCCATGGCCGCTGCTACCCTGCCGGGGTAGGCAGTCTGCCTGCGCGTCCCGTCTCCCATTGCAGCGAGGAAAGCGCGCTCCTTTGTCTTCGGCAGAGCGGATTCTCAGCGATGGCCCGCGTGAGGAATGCGGGGTCTTCGGCGTATACGCACCCGGCCACGACGTTGCCCGGTTGGCCTACTTCGGGCTCTACGCCCTGCAGCACCGCGGCCAGGAGTCGGCCGGGATCGCCACCTGCGAGGGCGGTCACATCACCACCCTGCGCGACAGCGGCCTGGTCTCCCAGGTCTTCGACGAGGAGAAGCTGCGGGCGCTGGAGGGCGACATGGCGATCGGCCACGTGCGCTACTCGACCACCGGCGGCGGCTCCTGGGAGAACGCCCAGCCGGTCTGGCGCGACGACGGTCGCGAGGTGGCCCTCGCCCACAACGGCAACCTCACCAACGCGGTCGAGCTCTGGGCGGAGCTGAAGGAGAAGGGGATCGACTTCCGCGGCACCTCGGACTCGGAGATCATCGCCGCCCTGGTCTCTTCCCACGGCGGGCGGATGATCGAGGATGCGGTCGCCAGCGTGATGCCGCGCCTGCAGGGCGCCTACTCGACCGTGGTGATGACCAAGCGGGCGATCGTCGCCTTCCGCGACCCGCACGGGATCCGGCCGCTCTCGCTCGGCCGGCTCGGCGACCGCTTCGTGGTCGCCTCGGAGAGCTGCGCCTTCGACATCATCGGCGCCGAGCTGATGCGCGAGGTGCATCCCGGCGAGATGGTCTCGCTGACCGAGCGGGGGCTGGAGACGCGCCAGGTGGTGAAGGCGGAGACGCCGGCCCGCTGCGTCTTCGAGCACATCTACTTCTCGCGGCCCGACAGCCGCCTCGAGGGCAAGGTCCTCCAGCAGGTGCGCGGCCGGATGGGCGAGATCCTCTGGCGCGAGTCGCCGGTCGAGGCCGACCTGGTGATCGCCGTGCCGGACTCCGGCAACCCGGCCGCGGCCGGGTTCGCGCGCGCCTCGGGTTTGCCCCGCGACGACGGCCTGATCAAGAACCGCTACGTCGCCCGGACCTTCATCCAGCCCGGCCAGGAGCTGCGCAAGCATGGCCTGCGGCTGAAGTTCAACCCGCTGCCGGAGATCGTCGCCGGCCAACGCCTGGTCGTCGTCGACGACTCGATCGTGCGCGGAAACACGACCCGGCAGATCGTCGGGATGCTGCGCGGCGCCGGGGCCAGCGAGGTGCACCTGCGGATCTCGGCGCCGCCGATCCGCAACCCCTGCCACTACGGCGTCGACATGTCGACCCGCGAGGAGATGATCGCCCACAAGCGCTCGATCCAGGAGATCGCCGACGAGCTCGACGCCGACTCGCTCGCCTACCTCTCCCTCGACGGCGTCTACGAGGCGATCGGCGCCGACCGCGGCGACCACTGCGACGCCTGCTTCAGCGGCGACTACCCGCTCGGCGACCCCGACGCCGCCGGCGGCAAATACGCGCTAGAGACCGTTCCTGGCTGACCTGACCAGGCGGCGCAGCCTCTTCATCTGCTTGCCGAGCTTGCGGACCCTCCTGGAGAGCTTGGCGTTGGCGGTTCTAGCGCCAGCGTCCACCGCGGGAACCTTGCCGGCCGCGGCCTCGCGCTCCGGCGCCCTGCCAGCCGCGGCCTTGGCCTCCGCAGCCGCCGCCTTGGCCTCGACGGCTGCCGTCTCGGCCTTCTCCACCCGCGCCGAGAGGCTCCGGTTCTCCGCCAGCAGGCCCTGGATCGCGGCGAGCGCGACGCCGGCCACGTCGCCAGGTGCGAGGGCGGCCGAACTGCCGAGACCGAAGCTGGCGGAGAAGTCACCCGCGAGCGGCCCGAGGTGGCGGCCGTCGGGCGAGGCGGCAAAGGTCCAGCTCCGGACCGGCAGGGCCTCCACCTTCCGCAGTACCTGAGCCGGATCGATGGCGGTGAGGCCGCTGACGTTGCCCGGGGTGGCCAGCTCGGCGAGCGAGCCGGCGGCCGTGAGGTCACCTCCGGGCAGCACGGCGACGGCGGGCGTGGCGGCGCCGGTGAGGCCGATCGTGAAGGTTCCCCCGCTGGCCGGGATGCCGCTGGTCCAACTCACGTCGGGGTCCGGGCCGGTGGCCGTGTAGAGGAGGTTGACGTCGGCGTCGCGGGCGATCTCCATCGATCCGTCCGGGGAGGGAGTGCCGATGCCGATGTCACCGTCGTCGTCGACGTTCAAGCTCGAAGCGGGGGCGCCGGCCCAGATCCGGAAGGGTATGCGGCTCCCCCCGGTGATGTCGCGGACGAAGAATTGCGCCTCGTTGCCGGCGATGTCCCAGGTATGCGGCGTGAAACCGCCGGCATTGGTCTGTTCGAACCGGATCTTTGGCGTGTCCTGGGTCTGGAGCGTCAGGTCTTCGGTCTGGACCGCCGCGGTAGCGGCTCCTGGGCCGAGGGCCGCGAGCGCCAGGGCGACGAGAGCGGCCGCACAGCCGGCGGCCAGCCAGATTCGCCGAGCCGGGGCCGGTCGGACGAGGCCATCCATCGAGTTTCCTTTCGTTCCTGGCCCGACCCGGTGGCCAGCCCTGAAGAGGCCTGACTGTAGCCGGGGCGAAGGATGGCTCAGGCGGGGTGGGGCGGTCGTTCAGCCGCCGGTCGCGAGCTTCAGGCCGAGCCAGACGATCACCAGCGTGAGGGCGAGGATGCCGCCCTGTAAGGCGTGCATTTTCGGGCGGCGCAGGTGGATGATCGTCAGCGCGATCACGGCGGCGACCAGGCCGAGCTTCCACTGCAGGGTCGACTCGTCGAAGAGCTCGTAGTGCGAGGCGAGCGCCCAGCCGGTCACGAAGAGGGTGCCGAGGGCGGCCAGGGAGCCGTAGCCGAAGCGCCGCGCGACCGCCCGCATCCGCTCCCGCTGCTCGGGGTCCTCCCCGCGCAGCACCGGGACCACGGCGAGCCCGAAGACCAGCTGGCCGCCGAGGAAGAAGGCCATCGAGACCAGGTGCAGATACAACACCGCGCGCCAGAGCTCGCTCATCGGCTCGGACCCTATCGGCCGGCTGCGCGAAGATGCGCGCGTGAGCAGCTTTCGAATCGTCGTCCTCGCCTCGGGCAGCGGGACCAACCTGCAGGCGATCCTCGACACCCTGCACGGGCGCGAGGGGATCGAGGTGGCGGGGGTCGGCTCCGACAAGCCGGGAGCGCGGGCGCTGGAGCGCGCGGTCGCGGCCGGGGTCGAGACCGCCGCCTTCCCGATCGACGCCTACGCCGACCGCACCTCGCGGGACGCGGCGATGGGCGACTGGGTGGCGGCGCGGCACGCCGACCTGGTCGTCCTCGCCGGCTACATGCAGCTGCTCACCGAACCGTTCGTGGCCCGCTTCCGCGGCCGCGTCGTCAACATCCACCCGGCGCTGCTGCCGAGCTTCCCCGGCCTCGACGCGATCGGGCAGGCGCTGGCGGCCGGTGTCCAGGAGACCGGCGTCACCGTCCACTTCGTCGACGAGGGGGTCGACACCGGGCCGACGATCCTGCAGCGGCGGGTGCCGGTCCCGGTCGGGCGCGAGCGCGGCGTGCTGGAGGCGGCGATCCACACCGTCGAGCACCAGCTCTACCCGGAGGCGATCCGCATGATCGCGGAGGGCCGGGTTAGGATCGACGCCGACGATCCCACGGTCGTCCACGTCGATGAGTGAGGCAGCCCCTGACACCCGCACCGAGACCGCCAGCGACGGCGCCGTCCGGGTACGCCGGGCGCTGATCTCGGTCTCCGACAAGACCGGCGTCGCCGACTTCGCCCGCAGCCTCGCCAACCTCGGCGTCGAGCTGCTCTCGACCGGCGGCACCGCGACGGCGCTGCGCGAGGCCGGCCTGGAAGTGACCGACGTCTCCGAGTTCACCGGCCAGGAGGAGATCCTCGATGGCCGCGTCAAGACCCTGCACCCGCGGCTGCACGCGGCGCTGCTGGCGCGGCGCGACGACCCCGACCACCGGGCGACGCTGGAGCGCGAGGGGATCGCCCCGATCGACCTGGTCTGCGTCAACCTCTACCCCTTCGAGCAGACCGTCGCCGGCCACGACGTCTCCCCCGAGGTGGCGATCGAGAACATCGACATCGGCGGCCCGACGATGATCCGCGCCGCCGCCAAGAACCACGCCGCGGTGGCGGTGATCGTCAAGCCCGAGTCCTACGACGCGGTCTGCGCCGAGCTGGAGGAGACCGGCGGCGAGGTCTCGGCCACGACCCGGCACTGGCTCGCCAACGAGGCCTTCGCCCAGACCGCCCGCTACGACGCCGCGATCAGCCGCTGGTTCTCGACCGAGTACGAGGACTTCCCGGAACACCTGGCGATCGCCTACGAGAAGGTGCTCGACCTCTCCTACGGCGAGAATCCGCACCAGCGGGCGGCGCTCTACGCCGAAGCCGGGGCGCGCAGCCACATCCTCTCGCGGGTCTCGAAGCTGCACGGCAAGGCGCTCTCCTTCAACAACGTCCTCGACCTCGACTCGGCCCGCGGCCTGGTCGAAGACTTCGAGCAGCCGGCCTGCGTCATCGTCAAGCACAACAACCCCTGCGGGGTGGCTGTCGGCGACAGCGTTCTCGAGGCCTACGAGAAGGCGCTCGCCTGCGACCCGGTCTCCGCCTACGGCGGCGTCATCGCCTTCAACCGGCGGGTCGGCGAGGAGCTGGCCGAGCGCCTCCACCAGAACTTCGTCGAGGTCCTCTTCGCCCCCGGCTACGAGGGCCGGGCGCTCGACGTGCTGCAGCAGAAGGAGGCGATCCGGATCCTCGACGAGGAGGAGCGCCGCCAGCCCGACCCGACCGAACGCGACGTCAAGAAGGTGATGGGCGGCCTGCTGATCCAGGACCGCGACGGCGACCCCGAGCCGCGCCAGATCATGGAGGCGGTGACCGGGTCGGAGCCGAGCGAGCAGCAGTGGCAGGACATGCTGTTCGCCTGGACCGTCAGCCGCCGCGTCCGCTCCAACGCGATCGTGATCGCCAAGGACGGCGCGACCCTCGGCATCGGCGCCGGCCAGATGAGCCGCGTCGACTCGGTCCGCCTCGCGGTCGAGAAGTGCCGCGACGCCCGCGGCGAGGGCGCCACCGACCTTCTCGCCGGCTCCGCCCTCGCCTCCGACGCCTTCTTCCCCTTCGCCGACGGCCCCGAGCTGGCGATCCAGGCCGGCACCACCGCGGTGATCCAGCCCGGCGGTTCCAAACGCGACGCCGAGGTCATCGAGGCCTGCGAAGCCGCCGGCGTGACGATGGTCTTCACCAAGCACCGCCACTTCCGGCACTGACAACGGTCGCCCGCGGCGACCGTTCGCGTGCAGGGAGCGCGCGGCGCCCGTCGAAGCGGGGCGGGTGGACGCGCGGAGCGAAGCGATTCAGGCGCGGTTCGAATGGCCGGTGATCATCGCGGCGCTGTTGACGATTCCGCTGGTGCTGATTCAGGAGTCGAGCCTGCCGGAGCCGTGGCCCGCGATCGGGACGGTGCTCAACTGGGGGACCTGGATCGTCTTCGCCAGCGAGGTGGTGGTGATGCTGGCGGTGGTGCCGCGCAAGCGGACCTGGATGCGCACGCACATGCTCGACCTCGCGGTCGTGGTGCTGACGCCGCCCTTCGCCCCCGCCGCCTGGCAGGCGGGGCGGGTCTACCGGGTGCTGCGCCTGCTGCGGCTGCTGCGGGTCTTCAGCCTGCGCAGCCTGCTCTCGCTGGAGGGACTGCGGCTGGCCGGGCTGGTCGCGGTGGTGACGGTGCTGGTCGGCGGGATCGCCGTAGCCAGCATCGAGACCTCGACCGAAGAACCGTGGACCGCCTGGGACGGGATCTGGTGGGCGGTGACGACCGTGACCACGGTCGGCTACGGCGGCCTCGAACCGCAGACCGACAGCGGCCGCATCATCGCCAGCGTGATCATGCTGGTCGGGATCGGCTTCGTCGCCCTGCTGACCGCCTTCATCGCCGACCGCTTCATCCACGGCCAGGAAGTCAAGGAGGACCGCATCCTCACCGAGCTGCGCGAGATCCGCGCGCGGCTGGAGCGGCTGGAAGGTGTGGATCGGGACGCTAGGCCAGCGCCGCGGCAAGGACCAGCACCGTAAGCGCGACGACGCCGGCGATCGTGCCGACGAACCAGCGTCGCGCCGCCGCCAGCCTCTTCACCTTCCAGTCGTTGATCACGCCGGTCCGCGCCTGGGCGACCAGCAGCGCCCCGACGTAGGCGCGTCCCAGTTCGTCGCCTTTGAGTTTGCGCCGCTCCACGACGCCGGTCACGGTGCTCGGCGGCGTCCGCACGAAGGTGATCATCGTCGCCTGCATCGCCCGCATCCCGGCGACGATCGCGAAGACGCTGGCGAGCCCCAGCGCCACCGCGGCCAGCTCCCGCCAGGGCGGGTCCAGCTTGCTGCTGCCGAGCAGCAGCCCGGCGTTGGCGAGCACCAGGGAGGTGGTCAGCCCGGAAGCGCCGAGGAAGAAGTTCGCCCGCTGCTCGGCGCTGGCGCCGCGGCCGCGCTGGTGTTCGTAGCCGACCGAGGCCTGCTCCGTGAGGGCGGCGAGGTCCTCACCGGAGGTCCTTGCCAGCATCTCGGTGTAGGCGTTGCGCGAGCGCTTCACCGCTTCCTGGGCGACGCGCCTGCTTGCCCCTCCCCGCAGCGGCGGTACCAGCCAGCGCCAGAACGCGGTGCGGTAGAAACGCTGACGGGGCTCCCGGCGCCAGCGCAGCCGCGGCCCGCGCAGGCCGCGGATCAGGTGCCGCCGCACGTGCTTGCGGAGATCGCTCTCGCTGAGGCACTCCCAGCGCCCCGAGGCGCCGAGGGAGTGCCAGTACCAGGCCCGCACCCAGCGGCCGTTGACGAGGCGTTCGATTTCACCCCCGATCGCGCGCCCCTGGCGGACCAGGGCGTCGTCGCGATGGCGGCGAAAGAATTCGTACTTCTTGCTCGCGGCCTCTACCCGCGACCTGATCTCGTCGAGTCCCCCCGCCTCCACGAGAGGAAACTATGCCGAGTGAACGAAGATCGCAAACCGATCTTCAGAGCGCCCGCTGGGCGCTGCTGGCGCGGATCACGTGCTCGCAGACTTCGTGGGGGCTGTCGGCGGTGACGAGCAGGCGCTTGTCGTGCGGGCCGATCATGCCCTCGTCCTCGAGGGTGTCGTCGATCCAGTCGAGGAGGGGCCGCCAGTGGGCGGAGTCGACGAGGATCGTCGGGAAGTGCTGGATCCGCTCGGTCTGGATCAGGGTCAGGCTCTCGAACATCTCGTCGAGGGTGCCGAACCCGCCCGGCATGATCACGAAGGCGCGGGCGTAGCGGACGAACATCAACTTGCGGGCGAAGAAGTAGTGGAATTCGAGGCTGCGGTTCAGGTACGGGTTGGGGTGCTGCTCGTGGGGCAGCTCGATGTTGAGGCCGATCGAGTGCCCGCCGGCCTCGGCGGCGCCGCGGTTGGCGGCCTCCATCAGGCCGGGGCCGCCGCCGGTGATGACGCTGAAGCCGTGCTCAACCAGGCAGGCGGCGGTCTCGCGGGAGAGGTCGTACCAGCGGTGGCCCTCGGCGACCCGGGCGGAGCCGAAGACAGAGACGCCGTCCTCGACGTCGCGGAGCGCGTCGAACCCCATCTCCACCTCTTTGCGGATGCGGTCGAGGCGGAGGTCGTCCTCGGCCTCGATGTCGCTGGGGACGCGCAGCAGCCGCTGGTCGCGATTCATCGCCCTATGTTCGCCGACCGGCCCGCTCAGAGCGCGAGCGAGTCGGCGTCGAGCCCTTCGCGGAGAGGCGCCAGGAACCAGCGGGGGATGACGATCCCGTCGCCGGTGAGGATCCCCGCCGCGGTCGTCTTCCCGACCCGGGCGGGCCGGTGACGATGAGGACGGTGTTGTCGCTCGGGTCCGGCACCGCGGCACGCCTGACGAAGATGCCCCCGGCGGGACTCGAACCCGCGACGCGCGGCTTAAAAGGCCACCGCTCTAACCGGCTGAGCTACAGGGGCGCGCCCCTCATGGTAGATGCTCAGGAGAGGTCGGGGATGCCCTGGTACGGGGTCGAGGCCTCGGCGTGGGTGCGCTCGGGGATGCGGCCGGCGCGGCGGGCGGCGTGGCCGGCCTCGACGGCGAGGCGGAGGGCACGGGCCATCGCCGCCGGGTCCTCGGCGCCGAAGATGGCGCTGGCGGCGAGGACGGCGTCGCAGCCAAGCTCCATCGCCAGGGCGGCGTCGGAGGCGGTGCCGACACCGGCGTCGAGGATGACCGGGACCTCGGCCCGCTCGGCGATGATCGCGACGTTGTAGGGATTGCGGATCCCGGCCCCGGAGCCGATCGGCGAGCCCAGCGGCATCACCGCCGCGCAGCCGGCCTGCTCGAGGCGGCGGGCCAAGATCGGGTCGTCGTTGGTGTACGGGAGGACGGTGAAGCCGTCGGCGACCAGCTGCTCGGCGGCGTCGAGCAGCTCGACCGCGTCCGGGTAGAGGGTGCGGTCGTCGCCGATCACCTCGAGCTTGATCCAGTCCGTCTGGAAGGCCTCGCGGGCGAGCTTGGCGGTGCGGACCGCGTCGCGGGCGGTGTAACAGCCGGCCGTGTTGGGGAGGACGAAGAGCCCGAGCCGCTCGACGACGTCGAGCACCGAGCCCTCGGCGGCGGGATCGACGCGGCGCAGGGCGACGGTGACGATCTCGGTCCCGGCCGCGGCCAGCGCCGCCTCCATCTGCTCCAGCGAGCGGAAGCCGCCGGTCCCGGCGATCAGCCGCGAGGACCGCTCCCGACCGCCCAGCTCCCAGGTCCCGGCGTCCAGCTCCGGCGAGCCGCCCTGGATCGCGGCGAGCACCTCGACGCTCTGCCCCTCGCGCAGAGCGGTCGCGTCCCACTCGCCGCGCGGGACGACCTCGCCGTCGAGGGCGACCGCGACGCCGCGCGCCTCGTCATCCGCACCCGACGCGCGGACCGCATCCGCCAGCGTCGGCGCCCCCGCCAGCTCCCGCGGCTCTCCGTTCAGCTCGATCCTCACCGCGTCGCCTCCAGATTCCCCTTGTCGCTTGTATCCCTGTGGGCGACATGCGACAAGGGGAATGGGTCGACGGTGGTCTCCGGCCGCGCTTCGCCGGCGAGGTCGGCGGCGATCCACTTGGCGGTCAGCGGGGCCAGGAGGATGCCGTTGCGGTAGTGGCCCGTGGCGAGGAGCAGGCCGTCGATCGCGCCGGGGCCGATAAGGGGCAGGTTGTCGGGAGTGCCGGGACGGAGGCCGGCGATCGCGCTCACTAGCTCCATCTCGGCGACGTCGGGGAGTAGCCGGTAGGCCTCGCGGAGCAGCTCGTGGACGCCGCCGGCAAGCACGGTGGTGACGAAGCCCTGCTCTTCGCTGGTCGCGCCGACCACGAGGCGGCCGTCCGGGCGGGGCACGAGGTAGACGCGCTCGGAGGCGACGATCCGCCGGCAGGGCGGATCGCCGTCGGGGGAGCGCAGCTCCAGGACCTGGCCCTTGACCGGTCGGACCGGCGGGCGGGCGTGGTCGGGGAGCCAGGCGGCCTGGCCCGACCAGGCGCCGGAACAGAGGACGACGGCGTCGGCGCGGAGCTCCTCGCCCCCATTCGGCTCGGCGGCCGGCGCTGCCGGCGGCGCCGCGGCGGCACGCACTCGAACGCCCGCCAGCCGCTCGCCCTCGAAGATCCCCTCCGCCACTTCGCATCCCGTCCGCAGCTCGCCGCCCTCCGCCGCAAGCGCCAGCAGCAG
>CBIHMQ010000017.1:0-18271 GCA_966211075.1 uncultured bacterium | reverse complement strand
CCCTCGCGCTTGAGCTTGTCGGGGGCGGTCGCGGCGGGGCGGAAGTCGGCGGGGGCGGCGGCCATCAGCAGGACGTCGGCGCTCGGGAACCGCTCCGCCGCCGCGGCCGCCAGCTCGGCGGTGGTGCTCACGTCGAGGCGCTCGACTCCGGCCGGGGCCGGCAGGGCGACGTTGGCGGCAAGCAGGGTGACGTCGGCGCCGCGGCGGGCGGCGGCGGCGGCCAGGGCGATGCCCATCCGGCCGCTGGAACGGTTGCCGATGAAGCGGACCGGATCGATCGGCTCGCGGGTGCCGCCGGCGGTGACGAGGACGCGGAGCCCGTCCCAGGGGCGCTGACCGCCGGGCAGGGCGGCCTCGACCCGCGCGAGCAGGCGCTCGGGGTCGGGCAGGCGGCCGCGGCCGTGCTCGCCGCGCGAGGCGAGCTTGCCCTCGTCGGGCTCGATCACCTCGACCCCGCGCTCACGCAGCGTCGCCAGGTTGCCCTGGGTGGCGGCGTCGCCGTACATGCGGTCGTTCATCGCCGGCGCCACCAGGCGGGGCGCCGCGCAGGCGAGGAACGAGGTGGTCAGCATCGAGTCGGCGATCCCCGCCGCCAGCTTGGCGACGGTGTTGGCCGAGGCCGGCGCGACCAGGTAGGCGTCGCAGTTGGCGGCCAGCTCGAGGTGGCCGATCGGGTCATGGGCCGGCTGGCCCTCGCCCGGGAAGCCGCCCCGCATCGGGTCGCGCTCGAACTCGGAGGTCAGAACGGGGGCGCCGACGATGCCCTCGAAGGAGGCCGGGCCGACGAACCGCGTCGCCGTCTCGGTCATCAACACCCGCACGCCGTGGCCGGCGAGGGTGGCGAGGCGGGCCAGCTCCAGCGCCTTGTAGGCGGCGATCCCACCGCTTACGCCGAGCAGGATTCTGGCCATCTCGCGCTCCCTCGGGCGCCTGCCCGGAACGGGCTAGGCGCGGTACTCGTACTTGAGCTTGCCCTCGGCGAGCTCTTCGAACGCCATCGAGAGGTAGTTCCTCTCGGCGTTGGTCTCGACCATCGGCGGTGGGTACTCGCCGAAGCCGCCCTCTCCGAGGTTGTGGAAGTAGCTGTTGATCTGACGCGCGCGCTTCGCCGATACGACGACCGCGGCGTAGTGGGAATCGGTGTGGTCCAGCAGCTTGTCTACGCGTGGTTTGATCATTCGACGGCGCAGTCTAGATGATCAACTCGGCGGCACCTCGCCGAGCTCCCTGCGCACGATCCCGACCAGCTCCTCGCTGGCCGTCGCCAGGTCGTCGTTGACGACCCGGTAGTCGAAGTCACCCTGCGAGGCCAGCTCGATTTCGGCCGTCTCCAGGCGCCGGTCGATCGCGTCGGCGGAGTCGGTGCCGCGGCCGGCGAGGCGGTCGCGGAGGACGTCCGGATCCGGCGGGGCGATGAAGATCTGGATCGAGTCCGGTTTCGCGGCCCGCACCTGCTGGGCCCCCTGCACCTCGATCTCCAGGACCACTGAGCGCCCCTCCCCCAGCCGCCGGTCGACCTCCGAGCGCAGCGTCCCGTAGTGGTTGCCGCTGTAGGTCGCGAACTCGAGGAAGTCGCGCTCGTTCTTGCGCCGCTCGAACTCCTCGGCGCTGAGGAAGTAGTAGTCGCGCCCGTCGGCCTCGCCCTCGCGGGGCTGTCGGGTCGTTGCCGAGATCGAGAGCTCGAGGCTCGGGCAGCTGGCCAGCAGGGCCTTGATCAGGGTTCCCTTGCCGACCCCTGAGGGACCGGTGATGACGAAGACCTTGGAGGGCATGCGCCGGCGGATACTGACCGCAGCGGCGGTCGCTATCGGCGCAGCTGCGAGACCAGCTCGGTGCGCTGGCGCTCGGAGAGGCCGCCGATCGTCTTCGAGGGTGAGATCCGGCACTGGTTGAGGATCCGATTGGTCTTCACGCGTCCGTACTTCGGTACGGCGAGCAGCATGTCGAAGACCTTCGCGGTCATCACGTACTCGGGCGGGTCGAGCAGGATCGTGTTGATGCTGGCCCGGTTCGCCTTCAGGTCCTTCTTCAGTTTGGCGCGGGCGGTGCGGATGTCGTTGGCCCGCTTGAGCGCCTCCATCCTCTGGTCGAGGGAGCGCTCCGGAGCGGCGGCTGAGGTCTTGACTGGGGCCGACATGTGGGCGGCGAGTATAGCCGCGGCTCGGGGGCGCGCAAGGCGGTCGCGGCGGTTTGCCTTGAAATTCGCCTCAACCTCGACCAGAGGTCTAGGTGTGCATCGCCTCAGCGGGGCTGCGCGGCCCGCTGAGGAGCGTGTATCTCCTGCAGACTGCGAACCTCGATGTCACCCTGCTTGCCCGCGGCGATCGCTCGCGCGGCGGCCGTAGCGCCGGTCATCGTCGTCACGCAGGGGATGCCGGCACGGACCGCGGCGGTGCGGATCTCGTAGCCGTCGGTGCGGGCGCCGGACCCGGTCGGGGTGTTGATGACGAGGTCGCAACGACGCTTCCGGATCAGGTCGACGACGTGCGGCGAGCCTTCGTGCAGCTTGTTGATCCGGGTCACCGGGACCCCCATCCGCTCGATCGCCTGGGCGGTGCCACCGGTCGCGATCACCTCGAAGCCGAGGTCGTGGAAGCGGGCCGCCAGCTGCGTCGCCGCCGGCTTGTCGGTGTCGGTGACGGTGATGAAGACCGAGCCCTCGCTGGGCAGCGTCACCCCCGCCGCCGCCTGGGCTTTGCCGAAGGCGGTCGGGAAGTCGGCGGCGATGCCCATCACCTCGCCGGTGCTCTTCATCTCCGGGCCGAGCACCGAGTCGGCGCCGGCGAAGCGGGCGAAGGGCAGCACCGCCTCCTTGACGCTGACGTGCTCCAGCGGGCCCGTCGGCAGGTCCTGGTCGGCCAGCTTCTCGCCCAGCATCAGCCGCGCCGCCATCTTCGCCAGCGGCACCCCGATCGCCTTGGAGACGAAGGGGACCGTCCGGGAGGCGCGCGGGTTGGCCTCGATCACGTAGAGCTCGCCTTCGGCGACGCCGTACTGGATGTTGATCAGGCCGATCACGCCGAGCTCGAGGGCGATCCGCTTCGTCGTCGCCCGGATCTCCTCCAGCATCTCCTCGCCGAGGCTGAGCGGCGGGATCACGCAGGCGGAGTCGCCGGAGTGGACGCCGGCCTCCTCGACGTGCTGCATGATCCCGGCGACCCAGACGTCCTCGCCGTCGCCGAGCGCATCGACGTCGACCTCGATCGCGTTCTCGAGGAAGCGGTCGAGCAGCAGCGGGTGCTCCTGGTCAGCCTTGACGTGGGCCGCCAGGTAGGCCTTGAGGTCATCGGTGGAGTAACAGATCTCCATCGCCCGACCGCCCAGCACGTAGGAGGGCCGGACCAGCAGCGGGAAGCCGACCTCGCCGGCGATCACCTCGGCCTCTTCGGCCGAGAGCGCGGTGCCGTAGGGCGGGTGCTTGACGCCGAGCCGGCGCAGCAGGGCGCCGAAGCGGCCCCGGTCCTCGGCCAGGTCGATCGCGTCGACCGGGGTGCCGAGCAGCTGCACGCCGGCCTCTTCCAGGGTCCGGGCCAACTTCAGCGGGGTCTGGCCGCCGAACTGGACGATCACGCCCTCGGGGCGCTCCTGCTCGCAGACCGCGAGCACGTCCTCGGCGGTCAGCGGCTCGAAGTAGAGGCGGTCGGAGGTGTCGTAGTCGGTCGAGACGGTCTCCGGGTTGCAGTTGATCATCACCGCGTCGCGGCCGAGCTCCCGGGCGGTCATCGCGGCGTGCACGCAGCAGTAGTCGAACTCGATTCCCTGGCCGATCCGGTTCGGGCCGGCGCCGAGGATCACCACCGAGTCGCGCTCGCCGCGGCGGATCTCCGAAGCGGGGGGCGTGCCGTCTGCACGATGGCGCTCGTGGCCCGAGTAGTAGTAGGGCGTCGCCGCCTCGAACTCGGCGGCGCAGGTGTCGACCGCCTTGTAGGCGCGGGCGAGGCCGTCGGTCCCGTCGCCTTCGCTGGCCAGCGCCTCCAGCTCGCGCAGGAACCAGCGGTCGACCAGGCAGGCGGCGTGCACGCGCTCGACGTCGATCCCGCGCCGGAAAGCCTCCAGCACCTGGTCGAAGCGCTCGGCACAGGGCTTCTCCAGCGCCGTCAGCAGCTCCTCGTCGTCAGCGGGAAACTCGGCGGGCGAGTCGAGCTCGCGCGAGCGCATCGCCTTCGCGAAGGACTCGCGGAAGGTGCGGCCGATCGCCATCGCCTCCCCGACGCTCTGCATATAGGTGGACAGCCGGCCCTCCGAGCCGGGGAACTTCTCGAAGGCGAAGCGGGGGATCTTGGTGACGACGTAGTCGATCGTCGGCTCGAAGGAGGCCGGCGTCGCCTGGGTGATGTCGTTGGGGATCTCCTCGAGGGCGTAGCCGACCGCCAGCTTCGCGGCCATCTTCGCGATCGGGAACCCCGTCGCCTTCGAGGCCAGCGCCGAGGAGCGCGAAACGCGCGGGTTCATCTCGATGACGACGATCTCGCCGCTCTCCGGGTCGACCGCGAACTGGACGTTGGAGCCGCCGGTCTCGACCCCGATCGCGCGGATCACCTTGATCGCCTGGTCGCGGAGGTCCTGGTAGATCGGGTCGGTGAGCGTCTGGGCCGGCGCCACCGTGACCGAGTCCCCGGTGTGGACTCCCATCGGGTCGACGTTCTCGATCGAGCAGATGATCACCACGTTGTCGTTGCGGTCGCGCATCACCTCGAGCTCGAACTCGCCCCAGCCGATCACCGACTCCTCGACCAGGACCTGGTTGATCGGGCTCGCCGCCAGGCCCTCGGAGACGACCTGGCGCAACTCCGTCTCGGTGTTGCCGATGCCACCGCCCTGGCCGCCCATCGTGAAGGCCGGGCGGACGATCGCCGGCAGGGTGATGCGGCCGTCGGCGAGCGCCTCCTCGACCTCGCCGAGGGTCTCGACGGTCATCGACCAGGGGATGCGGATCCCCGCCTCGTTCATCGTGCGGCGGAATTCCTCGCGGTCCTCGGCGCGGCGGATCGCGTCGGAGTCGGCCCCGATCAGCTCGACGCCGAGCCGCTCCAGGGTGCCGTCCTCGTGCAGCGCCATCGCCAGGTTGAGGGCGGTCTGGCCGCCCAGCGTCGGCAGCAGCGCGTCGGGCCGCTCCTTTTCGAGGATCTTGGTGACCGGGCCGGGCAGCAGCGGCTCGATGTAGGTGGCGGTGGCGAACTCGGGGTCGGTCATGATCGTCGCCGGGTTCGAGTTGACCAGGACGACTTCGAAGCCCTCCTCGAGCAGGACCTTGCAGGCCTGGACGCCGGAGTAGTCGAACTCGGCGGCCTGGCCGATCACGATCGGGCCGGAGCCGATCAGGAGGATCTTCTGGATGTCGTCACGTTTGGGCATGGGCTCCGATCAGGCGGCGAGGGCGAGGAAGCGCTCGAAGAGGTGGCGGGCGTCGTGCGGGCCGGGACCGGCCTCGGGGTGGTACTGGACGGTGGCGCCGGCGACGTCGCGCAGGACCAGGCCCTCGACGGTGCGGTCGTAGAGGTTCAGCTGCGAGAGCTCGGCGACACCGACCTCGGTTTCCCAGCGGACCGGCTCGTCGCCCTCGATCCGCGGCTCCCCCCCGGGCCCGGAGACCGCGAAGCCGTGGTTCTGGGAGGTGATGTCGATCCGGCCGGTCTCCAGGTCCTTGACCGGGTGGTTGGCGCCGCGGTGGCCGAAGGGCAGCTTGAAGGTCTCCAGGCCGACGGCGCGGCAGAGCAGCTGGTGGCCGAGGCAGATCCCGAAGACCGGCTTCTTGCCAACCACCTCGCGGACCGTCTCGACCACGTAGTCGAGGGCGCCGGGGTCGCCGGGGCCGTTGGCGAGGAAGACCACGTCGGGGTCCTCGGCGAGCACCTGCTCGGCGCTGCTCGCGCAGGGCAGCAGGGTCAGCTTGCAGTCGCGCTCGCGGAGCTGGCGGACGATGCTGAGCTTGATCCCGGTGTCGATCCCGACCACGTGCGGGCCGCCGCCCTCGAACCGGATCGGCTCGGCCGGGGTGACGGTGCGGGCGAAGTCGGCGCCGGCCATGCTCGGCTCGGCGTCGACGCGTTCGCGCGCCTCGGCCTCAGGCGTCGCCGCCGGGAAGATGCCGCCGCGCATCGAGCCCTTGTCGCGCAGGTGACGGACCAGGGCGCGGGTGTCGACGCCGCTGAGCCCGGGGACGCCGCAGTCGGAGAGCCAGTCGAGCCAGCCGCCCTCGGCGCTGGCGACGTCCTCGCGGTTCTTGGCGTCGCGCATGACGACGCCGCGGGCGTGGACGCGGTCGGACTCCATCGCCGCCTCCGAGACGCCGTAGTTGCCGATCAGCGGGTAGGTGAAGACGATGATCTGGCCCGCGTAGGAGGGGTCGGTGACCGACTCCTGGTAGCCGGTCATCGCGGTGTTGAAGACGACCTCGCCGGTGACGGCGCCCTCGGCGCCGCAGGCGAGCCCGTCGAGCCGGGTCCCGTCCTCGAGCAGCAGGTAAGCCTCACTCATCGAGCAACCCCCAGGGAGAAGGAACGAAGGCGGTAGGCGACCTGGCCCGCGGCGACGGTGACGAGGACGCGGCCGGTCAGGGTGCGCCCGTGGCACCACGAGTTGGCGGAGCGGCTCTCGTAGCCCTCCTCGCCCACGGTCCACTCGGCGGCGAGGTCGCAGAGGGCGACGTTGGCCTCCGAGCCCGGGGCGAGGCTGGGCCGCTCGATCCCGAACGGGGCGGCGCCGCCGGCCATCCGCTCGACCAGCAGGCCGAGGCCGATCGTGCCGGGCAGGACCAGCTCCGTGTGCAGCGCCGCGAAGGCGGTCTCGAGGCCGGTGACGCCGAAGGCGGCCTGCTCGAAGGGGACGTCCTTTTCCTCGGGCTGGTGCGGGGCGTGGTCGGTGGCGACGCACTCTAGGGTGCCGTCGCGCAGGCCCTCGATCAGGGCCTGGCGGTCGCGCTCTTCGCGCAGCGGCGGGTTCATCTTGGTGCGGTGCGGGTCGAGGCCGCGGACGTCCTCGTCGGTGAGGCAGAGGTGGTGCGGGCTGGCCTCGGCGCTGATCTTGACCCCGGCCGCCTTGGCGGCGCGGACGATCTCGACCGACTCGGCGGCGGAGACGTGCTGGACGTGGATGCCGGCCTCCTCGTAGCCCGCCAGGGCGGCGTCGCGGGCGATCATCGTCGACTCCGAGACCGAGGGGATGCCGCCGATCCCGAGTGCCGCGGAGACCGGGCCCTCGTGCATGGCGCCGCCGTCGGAGAGCTCCGGGTCCTCCTCGTGGAGGGCGATCGTGCCGCCGCAGAGGCGCTGGTACTGGAGGGCGCGGCGCATCACCCGGGCGTTGGCGATCGGCAGACCGTCGTCGGAGAAGCCGAGGGCGCCGGCCTCGCGCAGTTCGACCATCTCGGTCAGCTCCTCGCCCTTCATGTCGGCGGTGACGGTGGCGAGGAAACCGATCGGGACCGCGGCCGCCTCCCGGGCCTGTTCGCGCAGGGCGGTGACGTCGGCGGGGGTGGAGACGGGTGGCTCGGTGTTGGCCATCGCGATGACCCCGCAGTAGCCCCCGGCGGCGGCGGCGCGGGCGCCGGTCTCGACGTCCTCCTTGTGCTCCTGGCCGGGGGTGCGGAGGTGGACGTGCGGGTCGAAGAAGGCCGGGAAGGCGTGCAGGCCCTCGGCCTCGAGCACCTCGGCGCCGCCGGCCTCGGCCTCGCCGGGGGCGGCCAGCTCGGCGATCTCGCCGTCGCGGATGACGAGGTCGTGAACGCCTTCGATGCCGGCGACGGGGTCGAGCAGCGTGGCCCGGCGCAGGACCAGGTCCGCGCCCTCGCCGGGGCGGAAGTCGAGCAGCTCGGAGACGCTCACGCCGGCTGGCCGATCGGGGTGGGGTTGGCGGCGGGCTCGCCGTCGCCGACCGCGGTCGGGCGCTCGCCGCCGGCGAGCAGCTCGTAGAGGATCGCCATGCGGACGACGAGGCCGGCGGCGACCTGTTCGACGATCAGCGACTGCGGCGAGTCGATCGCCTCGCCGGAGAGCTCGACGCCGCGGTTGACCGGTCCCGGGTGCATCAGCAGCTGGCGCGGACCGAGGCGGCGGGTGTCGACCTGGTAGCCGGCCGCGTACTCGCGCAGCGAGGGCACGAAGCTGTCGCTCATCCGCTCGTGCTGCATGCGCAGGGCGTAGACGACGTCGGCCTCCTCGAGCCGGTCGAGCGAGTACTCGACCTCGCAGCCGAGCTGCTCGATCCCGCGCGGGATCAGCGTCGGCGGGCCGCAGAGGGTCACCTCGGCGCCCATCCGCCGGAAGGCGATCAGGTTGGAGCGGGCGACGCGGCTGTGGAGGACGTCGCCGACGATCCAGATCCGCACCCCGTCCAGCGCGCCGAGGCGGCGGCGCAGCGTGTAGACGTCGAGCAGGGCCTGGCTGGGGTGCTCGTGCTTGCCGTCGCCGGCGTTGACGACGGCCGCCTCGGTCCAGCCGGCGACCATCTGGGCGGCGCCGGCGTAGGGATGGCGGATCACGATTGCGGCCGGGTCGTAGGCCGAGAGGGTCGCGATGGTGTCTTTCAGCGACTCGCCCTTGTCGACCGAGGAGCCGGCTGCCTTGACCGAGACGAGGTCGGCGGAGAGGCGCTTCGCGGCGAGCTCGAAAGAGCTGCTGGTGCGGGTGCTCGACTCGTAGAAGAGGGTAACGACGGTGCGGCCGCGCAGCGTCGGGACTTTCTTGATGTCGCGGCGGCCGACCTCGGCGAAGCTCTCGGCGCGGTCGAGGATCGCCTCGATCTGCTCGCGGGAGAGGTCCTCGATCGCCAGCAGGTGTTTCACGAGAGCGCCTCCACCGGTTCCGAGATCGTCACCTGGTCGACGCCGTCGATCTCCTCGAGGCGGACGTTGACCCGCTCCTCGCGCGCGGTCGGCAGGTTCTTGCCGACGTAGTCGGGCCGGAAGGGCAGCTCCCGGTGGCCGCGGTCGCAGAGCACCGCCAGCTGCACGCGGCGGGGCCGGCCGTAGTCGAAGAGGGCCTCGATCGCGGCGCGGACGGTGCGGCCGGTGAAGAGGACGTCGTCGACGAGGACGACGGTCCGCTCGCTGAGGTCGAAGTCGATGTGGGAGGCGTGGACGACCGGCTGTGTGGCCGGCGCCTTGGCGGCGAGGTCGTCCCGGTAGAAGGAGATGTCGATGTCGCCGAAGGGCAGCTCGGCGTCGGTGAGCTCGCCCAGCAGGGCGTGCAGGCGGCGGGCGAGGACGGCGCCGCGGGTGTGGATGCCGATGACGGCGAGAGCGGAGGCGTCGGGGTTCTTCTCGACGATCTCGTGGGCGATCCGCTTCAGCGTTCGCCGCAGGTCGTCGTGCTCCAGCACGAGCTTTTCGCTCACTTCGATGGCTTCCTTCCTGGCCTCACGGGACCTGGTTAAAGGGGCGCGGTGAGCGTAGCAGTGGGGGCGGCGGGGATGGGTATGGCCTCGCCGTCGCTAACTGCGGGGAGGCTCCGTCGAGGCAATACCCATCCCCGCCGATCTCGCTCCTCCGGCTGCCGCTGAGTGAGGTGTCCCCGGCCGCTGCCCGCTACTCCCTCGTTTCCCTTGCTCCGTTGGGTACGAGCTCCGGATATCCGCGCTCGGGGAAGGGGATCTCGATTACGTCGAAATCCTTGGGGGCGACGGTCGCTTCGTAGACGTCCTCGGCCTCTTCGAGGACCTTGCCGACGTGGTAGCGGGAGGAGATGTGGACGAGGGCGAGCAGTTTCACGTGGGCCTCGCGGGCGACGGCGGCGGCCTGGCCGACGGTCGAGTGGCCGGTCTCGGCGGCGCGCTGGGCCTCCTCCTCGGCGAAGCTGGCGTCGTGGACAAGCAGCTCGGCGTCGGCGGCGGCGGCAACCGTGGCCGGGCTGGGCGAGGTGTCGCCGGTGATCGCGACGGTGCGGCCGGGACGGCTGGGGCCGACGACGTCGGCGGCGCGAACGGTGCCCTCGGCGCCCTCGACATCCTCCCCGCGCTGCAGGGCCGCGAAGGCCGGGCCTTCCGGGACCCCGAGCCGCCGCGCCGCCTCGACGTCGAACTTGCCTGGCCGCTCCTCCTCGACCAACGCATAGCCGTTGGCACGCACGCTGTGGGCGGCTTCGAAGGGCTGGATCTCGTAGCCGTCGTGCGGGACCGCCTGGCCCGGCTCCAGCTCGACCAACCGGACCTCGAAGCAGAGCCGCCCGATCAGCGGCTTCATCACCTCGAAGAGGTCCCGCAGCCCAGGCGGCCCGTAGACCGTCAGCGGCGGCTCCCGGTCGGTCAGGTCGTAGGTTTTCAGCAGCCCCGGCAGCCCCAGCGTGTGGTCGGCGTGGAAGTGGGTCATATAGATCTCGTCGAGCTGAACCAGCCCCAGCGAGCGCTGCATCTGCCGCTGGGTCCCTTCCCCGCAGTCGAACAGCAGCCGCTCCCCCCCACGCGAGATCAGCACGCTCGCGGTCGAGCGCCGCGCCGACGGCACCGAGCCGCCGGTGCCGAGAAAGGTCACCGAAAGATCCACGGCGGCGAGCCTACGGAAGGGAGGCGCTTCGCGGCCTACTCACTAAGCTCCGGGGTGAGCGCCCGTAGCTCAGCTGGATAGAGCGCCGCCCTCCGGAGGCGGAGGCCACAGGTTCGAATCCTGTCGGGCGCGTAGGGGGTCTGGGTCAGGCCGAGTTGAAGCGGGCGCGCCACTCGGCGCGGTCGAACTCGGCCGGCTCGGTCTCGGCGAGGAAGCGTTCGAGGGTGGCGACGAAGCGGCCGGGCTGCTCCAGCTGGGGCAGATGGCCAGCGCCGGCGAAGATCTCGAGGCGGCTGTTGGGCAGGGCCGCGTGGGCTTCCTCGGCGTGGGAGACCGGGATGATCGGGTCGCGGTCGCCCCAGACGATCAGCATCGGCAGAGCCTCGGCCAGGTAGAGGCGATCGAGGGCGGCGATCCGCTGGCCCTCGGTGTTGACGACCGCGCGGAGGGTGGCGAGAAAGGCGCGGCGGCGCTCGGAGTCGGCCAGCGAGGCGTATCCGCGCGCCACCTCGGTGACGTCGGCGTTGGGGCGCAGGCCGAGCAGTCCGAGGCCGCGGCCGACCACCGAACCGACCTGCTGGCCGACGCCGGCGGTGGCGCCGATGAAGAGCTTCGCTCCGGGCAGCGCCGCCGCCCGCAGGACCGGGCTGACGTCCGGGCCGAGGCCGCCGCTGGAGACCAGCACCAGGCGCTCGACCAGCTCCGGGAACTGGTACGTGAACTGCATCGCGACGCCGCCGCCGAGCGAGTGGCCGACCAGGGTGGCGCGCTCGTGGCCGAGGGTGACGAGGAGGTCGCGTAGGCCGCTGGCGAGGCTGCCGAGCGAGTAGTCGCCGCCGCCCGGCTCGGAGAGCCCGTGGCCGGGAAAGTCCGGAGCGATCACGGTGTTGCGCAGGGCCAGGGGGTCGACCACCGAGCCCCAGTTGTCGGCGGTCCCCGCCATGCCGTGGATCAGCAGCAGGACCGGCCCCGAGCCGCCGCCCGCGTAGCTCACCGAGCGGCCGTGCACGTTCACCGTCCGCGTCTCGACGGCGGTTGCCCGCAACGGCGTCGGCTTGGCTGCCACGGCATCAACGCTACTCCTCCGCCGGGCGGATGACTGCGGCGCGCGGCGGCCGGCCCTTCCAATACTGTCGCGAGCCGTGAACGAGCCCCAGGCGGACAGTCGGCCCCCGCGCGGCGCCCTGGCGGTGATCGCGGTCGGGCTGCTGGCCTGCGTCGCCGCCGCCCTGCTCGCCACCGGCCGCGGAGAGGGCGAAGCCGCGAATCTGGAATGGGTCAAGCGGGTCGCGATCCCGGACTCGGCGTCGGCCGCGGTGCCCGGGGGCGACGGCGAGATGCAGTTGGTCGACAGCGAGCTCAAAGCGACCGGCACCAACGTCAGCGGCTACTCGCTGTTCCTGGTCGGGGCGACGCTGCGGATCGACGGCGGCTCCCCGGTCGAAGGCAGCCACGCTCGCTGCACGATTGCCGCTCGCCAACGGACTGAAATCGCCCATACCTTCGGAGGCCTGCGGGCAACCTTCCCGCGCTCTTCGGAGACCGGCATCTACAGCCAGAACGTGCCGGACGAGATCCCGATCGACTTCAGCGCCCGCGGCGGCGAAACCGTGATCGTCGAACCAGAGCTGTTCCCCGGCTTCACGACCGAAAAAGGCGTCAAGCTCGAATGGCCGAAGTTCAAGGAAGGGGTCGAGAGACTCGACTACCTCATCGTCGGCAACCCGAAGCGCGACCTGCTGCTGCCCTTCTACACGATCTGGAAAACCACGGCGACCCCCGGTGCGGACCTCTCCTGCACCTTGACCACCAGCGCCGGCGAGGCCACCGTCCGCACCGCCGGGGCCCTGCGGGGCTCGCCGCCACCGATCGACGAAGAAGCCGAAGACATCGCCGAAGAAGTCGCCGAGGAAGAAGAAGCGGAAGACGAGGACGAATCGGAAGGCGAAGGGGACGAAGGCTGAGGCTCAGGCCGGCGGGGCGACCAGCAGCTCCGGTCCTTCCGCCATCCCTTTGCCGACCTTGTTGAGCGCCGGGTTCGCCGGAGCGCTTTGCATTCGGGCCGCGTCGAGCGGGCCGCACATCGCCACCGCGTCCTCGGCGTTGAGCTCGGGGTTCAGCCAGGCGGCCTCGGCCTCCGGGCCGGACAGGATCGCCGGCATCCGGTTGTGGACCGGGGCGACCACCTCGTTGGGAGTCGTGGTGACGATCGTGCAGCTATAGAGGAAGCCGTCGCCGTCGACGCCGCGGTCCTCCGGGTTGTCCCACTCCTTGCGGGTGCAGATCCCGGCGAAGGCGAAGAGCTCGCCGCCGTCGACGGTGAAGCGCCAGGGCTGGCGCGGCTGCTTGGGGTCCTCGGCCCGCATCCACTCGTAGAAGCCGTCGGCGACGATCAGGCAGCGGTGGCGGTACTTGCCGACCAGCGGCCCGTAGGCCCGGCTGCTGGTCAAGTTCTCGGCTTTGGCGTTGATCATCTTGTAGCCGACCTTGAGGTCCTTGGCCCAGCGCGGCACCAGTCCCCAGCGCATCAGCCGCGCCTCGCGCTCGCCCGCCGCCGCCTCCTCCGGGTCCGGCGAGGAACGCACGGTGAGGATCTCCTGGGTCGGCGCGACGTTGAAGCGGCCGAGCCCGGGCGGTCGTTTCTCCTTGGCGCCGTTGGAGCCATCGCTCGCGGCGTCCTGGACGCTCTCACCGAGGTCCCCCCCGCCCCCGCGCTCGAGCGCCTTCTCGAGCTCCGCCTGGAAGCGGTCGGCGATCTTCTTGGTGTCTTTGGCAGTGACGGTGAAGCGGCCGCACATGGGCCGGAGACTAGCCGGGCGGGTCGCCCGGCTCGGGGGCGATCAGCTCGACCGTCGGGAAATAGGTGCGGTAGCGGCGAGCGTCGCGCGTCAGCAGCCGCAGCCCTTCGACCGCGGCATGGGCGCCGATGAAGAAATCGGGAAGGGGCGAGCACCTGGTGCCTCCCCGGCGGCGGTACTCGAGGAAGGCACGGCCGGCGATAAACGCCGCGGGCCAGGGCAAGGGGATGCGCTCCATCCAGCCGCTGTCGATCGCCCGGTCGCATTCCTCGGGCGTCCGGAAGCCGACCGAGAGCTCGGCGTAGACGATCTGGTTGACGAACAGGGCGCCGTCCTGCAGGGCGGCGATCAACTGCTCGTCAGCCCAAGCTTTCCATGGCGAGCGGGGATCAAACGAGTCGATCAGGACGTTCGCGTCAACGAGGGTCGCGGCCATCGCCCTCTAAGGGCTCAGAACCCCAATCCTCTCCCCTGGTGAGCCGCATCACTTCATCGGTGGTCATCGTGTAGTTCTTGCCGGCCTCGCGAAGATGCTCGACGAGCTCCTCCCCCCTCCGGCGCCCAGGCGCCTTGACGATCCGCACTCCGGTTTCGTCTCGCACGAAATCGACCTCGGTGCCTGGCAGGAGACCAAGCTCATCGCGGACCACCTTCGGGATCGTTACTTGTCCTTTGCTGGTGATCTTCATGAAGTAAGAGTAATACAGGTATTACTCTTACCGGCCCTCACGGCCGAACGTCCGGATGTTGCCGGTACCACTCGAGCGTGCGCTCCAGGCCGTCGCGGAGCTCGACCTGGGGCTGCCAGCCGGTCAGGTCGCGGAGCTTGGCGGAGTCGACGAACTGGCGGTCGATCTCGCCGGCGGGGTTGCCGGGTCCGTATTCGGGGTTGAGGCCGCCGCCGGCCAGCTCGGCGATCGCCTCGACAACCTCGGCGACCGAGTGGGGCTGCTCGCCGCCGGCGTTGAAGGCCTCGCCAGCGGCCGGACCGCCGGCGCCACCCGCGTGCTCGATCGCCAGGTAGGCGGCGACCGCGTCGTCGACGTAGAGGAAGTCGCGCTCGGGACTGCCGTCGGAGCGGATCGCCGGGCGGCGGCCGTCGAGCACCGCGGCGACCGCCTCGGGTATGAGGCGCGAGAAGTTGAGGTCGCCGCCGCCGTAGATGTTCGCGAAGCGGGTGACCGCGACCGGGAGGCCGTAGGCGGGCCGGTAGCTGAGCGCGATCGCGTCGGTGGCCGCCTTGCTCGCCTCGTACGGCGAGGCCGGGCGCAGCTGCATCTCCTCGCGGTACGGCAGCTGCTCGCAGGGCCCGTAGGCCTTGTCGGAGGAGGCGACGACCACGGCCGGGACCTCGGCGCGGCGGCAGGCCTCGAGCAGGACCCAGGTGCCGCGCACGTTGGCTTCGAAGGTCGCGACCGGGTCGGCCATCGCCGGCCCGACCAGGGTCTGGGCGGCGAGGTGAAAGACGACGTCGAACTCGCCCGCGTCGACGGTGGCGCCAACCGCCTGCGCGTCGCGCAGATCGGCCTCGACCAGCTCGACCGCGGGGGCGATCCCCTGCAGCGCCAGACAGGAGACGGGCGGGCCCGGCAGGTCGAGCACGGTGTCCTCGTCGCCGCGCTCGAGCAGCGCCCGGGCCAGGTGCGAGGCGACGAAGCCGTGGCCGCCGGTTACGAGCGCCCGCTTCAAGGGGCCTCCACCCCGGCCGCGTCCCAAACCCGCCAGGGAGCCTCGCCGCTCGCCCAGAGGTCGTTGAGGACGACCGCGTCCTTGTAGGTGTCCATGCAGTCCCAGAAGCCCTCGTGCCGGTAGGCGTGGAGGCGACCGTCGGCGGCGATCCGGCGCAGCGGCTCCCGCTCCAGCACGCTCTCCTCGTCGAGATAGCCGAGCGCGCCCGGCTCGAAGCAGAGGAAGCCCCCGTTGATCCAGTGCTCGCTGCGCGGCTTCTCGGCGAACCCATCGACGCGCCCGTCCTCGCCGAGCTCGGCCACTCCCCACTGCAGGTGCGGCCGCACGACGGTCATCGTTCCCAGCTCGCCGTGGCCCCGATGGAAATCGAGCAGCGCCCCGAGGTCGACGTCGGCGACCCCGTCGGCGTAGGTGACGCAAAACGTCCCGTCCCCGACCCGCTCGCCGAGCCGCGCGACCCGTCCCCCCGTCGGCGTGTCCAGCCCCGTGTCCACGCACTCGACCCGGACGCCCTCGGGCCAACGCTCCGCCGCCGCGAACTCCGCCACGGCCTCGCCCATGTACCCCGTCGCGAGCAGAAACCGCTCGAACCCCTGCGCAGCGTAGATCTGCACCACGTGCCAGAGGATCGGCCGCCCCCCGATCTCCACCAGCGCCTTCGGCACCGACTCGGTCCGCTCGCGCAGCCGCGTGCCGCGACCGCCGCAGAGAATGACTACGGGCGGCCTAGAGCCCATCCCGGCAGGGGTGGAGCGTCTTGTACTTTTTCGGCGCCAGCCCTGCGGCGCCAGCAACCCGGCTCTCCATCGAAAAAGTTAAGCGGAACCCCTGCCGGGATGGGCTCCGTCCCTCAGCCGTCAACCTCCCGCAACCGCCGGCAGAATCGTCACCTCGGCGCCGTCGTCGATCTGGGTCTCGAGCCCCTGCTGGAAGCGGATGTCCTCGCCGGAGACGTAGACGTTGACGAAGCGGCGCAGGTCGCCGTCCTGGGTGATCCGCTCGCGGAGGCCGCCGTGCGCGTCGAAGACCGCGTCGAGGACCTCGCCGACGGTCGAGCCGCTCACCTCTACCTCGGCCTCTCCCCCGGTCGCGGCGCGCAGCTGGGTCGGAATCTTCACGGTGACGCTCATCAGACGGCTACCTCCTGGCGGAACTCGGCCTCGAAGCTGTCGAGGCTGGGGTCGATCTCGTGCATCTGGAACGTATCGCGGGTGGCGTCGAGGGTCTTCAGGCCCTCGCCGGTCAGGTAGACGACGACCCGCTCGCCGGCGCCGATCTCTCCTCGTTCGGCCAGCTTCTGGAGGACGCCGACGGTGACGCCGCCGGCCGTCTCGGTGAAGATCCCGGTCGTCTCGGCCAGCAGCTTGATGCCGCCGCGGATCTCCTCGTCGGTCACCGAGTCGACGCCGCCACCGCTGCGCCGCGCCAGCTCGACCGCGTAGGGCCCGTCGGCCGGGTCGCCGATCGCCAGGCTCTTGGCGATCGTGTCCGGCTTCTGCGGCCGGCAGACGTCCCAGCCTTCGGCGAAGGCGGTCGCGACGGGGCTGCAGCCGAGCGCCTGGGCGCCGTTGAAGACCGGCTGGTCGCCCTCGAGCAGACCGAGGTCGAGCCACTCCTGGAAGCCGCGGCCCAGTTTCGTGAACAGCGAGCCGGAGGCAATCGGGCAGACGACCCGGTCGGGCAGCTCCCAGCCGAGCTGCTCGGCCGTCTCGTAGGCGAGCGTCTTCGAGCCCTCCGCGTAGTAGGGCCGCAGGTTGACGTTGACGAAGGCCCAGGGGCGGGTCTCGGCGAGCTGCGTGCAGAGCCGGTTGACGTCGTCGTAGTTGCCGCGGACGCCGACCAGGTTGGTCCCGTAGACGCCAGTCGCGAGCAGCTTCTGCTCCTCGAGGTTGGCCGGCACGAAGACGTAGGAGTCGAGGCCGGCGGCCGCCGCGTGGGCGGCGACGGCGTTGGCGAGGTTGCCGGTCGAGGCGCAGGCGACGGTCTCGAAGCCAAGCTCGCGGGCCTTGGCGACGGCCACGGCGACGACCCGGTCCTTGAAGGAGTGAGTCGGGTTGGCGGCGTCGTTCTTGATCCAGACCTCGGCGTCGAGCTCGAGCGCCTCGGCGAGGCGGTCGGCGCGCAGCAGCGGCGTCAGGCCGGGCTCGAGCGGGTCACCGGGACGGCCCTCGAAGGGCAGGAAGTCGGCGTAGCGCCAGATCCCCTGCGAGCCGGCCTGGATCCGCCGCTTCGCCTCGGTCGCGTCAAGCGCGGAGAGGTCGTAGGTGACCTCCAGCGGGCCGAAGCAGTTCTCGCAGAAGTAGTTGGCGCCGAGCTCGAAGGTCGAGCCGCACTCCTTGCACTTCAAGTTCTCGATTGACATCCGATCCTCTCTCTCAACAAAAAACCTCCGCCTGTGGGGCAGAGGTCCGATCGGACATCCCCCACATCTTCCAGATCTCAAGCCGTCTTCGACAGTGATCTGCTGGATTTGGCACCTCCCCTCGAGTCAAGACTCGAGGTGGTTGCCGGGGCTTCACTGGGCCAGTCCCTCCACCCCTCTAGATGTGGCGCTTATGTTGGGAGAAGCCTACCAGGCAGGTCCAGGGCTTACGCACGCATGCTGGGCGTTTAACCTTGTCGTCACCATGACTTCCCCGCACGCCGAGACGATTGGGCAGAACGATGCCGAACCTTCCGAAGCCCAGGCTGCGGCGGCCAAGCCGACGGGGAGAAGTCCTCGGACCCTCCGCGCCGCCTGAGCCGCAGACGCCAAACGTCGAGCAGATCGACTCCTCCGGCCTGCGCTGGGTCAACATCGAGCGACCCGGATCGCTGGAGCGAACCTGGCTCGAGGAGCACTTCGAGTTCCATGCCCTCGACCTCGAGGACGTGCTCTCGCGCAATCAGCGGCCGAAGATCGACGTTTACGACGACTACCTCTTCATCGTCCTGCACCTGCCGGTCTTCGACCCGGTGGCCGGCCGCCTCGGCGCCGGCGAGCTCGACCTCTTCGTCGGGCCCGACTACCTGATCACGATTCCCAACCAGCCGCTGCAGCCGGTCGAGTACCTGTTCGAGCGCTGTCGCAGCAAAGAGGAGCTGCGCGAACAGCTCTTCTCGCGCGGCTCGGGGTACCTGCTCTACCGCCTGGTCGACGACAGCTTCGACTACTGCTTCCCGATGCTGCGCAAGATCGCCAACAAGCTCGACGCGCTCGAGGACGAGATCTTCGAGGGACGCTCCGAGGAGGTCGTCCGCGACATCTCCAACGTCAAGCAGGAGATCATCAACTTCCGCAAGGTGATCCGGCCGCAGCGGCCGGTGC
>CBIHMQ010000016.1:0-18275 GCA_966211075.1 uncultured bacterium | reverse complement strand
CCCTCGCTGGGCCTCCCCCGCCCGCGCCGAGCTTCGGTTGCCGAGTCCATCGCCCCGGAGTATATTTACCGATTATCAGTCTGTAATTACCACCCGAGGAGAGGACAGACATGAAGACGTACGTGATCCGCCGCGAGAACGCCTGGCCGAGCCCGGCCGAGCTGGAAGCCACGGCCGCCCGCTCCAAAGAGGTCGCCGAGAATGACTTTCCCGACGACATCCGCTGGATCCGCAGCTACGTGATCGCCGAACCGGGCGGCACGCTCGGCACGGTCTGCATCTACCAGGCGACCAGCGCCGAGGCCGTGCGGGAGCATGCCGGCCGCGTCGACATGCCCGCCGACGAGGTGCTCGAGTGCGTCGACACGGTGGTGGTCAGACCCGATCCCACCGCGGACTCGGCGGCGGCCTGAGCGGAAGTCGTCTGCGACAATCGGCCGATGGCAACGGTCGAGCGCTCGGGGATCGGCAACCACGAGGTCTTCAACCAGCCTCCGCCGCTGGTCGACTACAACGTCTTCACGAGCGACGCGGCGCTGGCTGAGGCGGTGCGTCGCGAGGGCGCCGAGTGGGCCGAGGAGCGGATCGCCGCGGTCGGCGAGTTCGCCGGCGGCGAGCGCGCCCAGACCCTCGGCCGGCTCGCCAACGAGAACGGCCCGAAGCTGCGTACCCACGACCGCTACGGCAACCGTGTCGACGAGGTCGAGTTCCACCCCGCCTGGGACGAGCTGATCGGCGAGGCGGTCGGGTTCGAGCTGCACGCCTCGCCCTGGAAGCAGCCCGGGCCGGGCGCTCACGTCGCCCGCGGCGCCGCCTTCATGTGCTTCTCGCAGGCCGAGGCCGGGGTCGGCTGCCCGATCTCGATGACCTACTCGGTGATCCCGGCCCTGCGCACCCAGCCGGAGCTGGCCGCCGAGTGGGAGCCGCGCTTCTTCTCCTCGACCTACGACCCCGCCAACGCGCCGGCGCCGCGGAAGGCCGGGGCACTGGCCGGGATGGGGATGACCGAGAAGCAGGGCGGCTCCGACGTCCGCGCCAACACCACCGTCGCCCGGCCGGTCAACGGCGGCGGTCCCGGCGCCGAGTACGCGCTGACCGGCCACAAGTGGTTCATGTCGGCACCGCAGTGCGACGCCTTCCTGGTCCTCGCCCAGACCGATGGCGGCATCTCCTGCTTCCTCTTCCCGCGCTGGACCCCGGACGGCGAGCGCAACCGCTTCCGCCTGCAGCGGCTCAAGGACAAGCTCGGCAACCGCTCCAACGCCTCCAGCGAGATCGAGTTCGACGCCGCCTCGGCCTGGCTGGTCGGCGAGGAGGGCGCCGGGGTGCGGACGATCATCGAGATGGTCAACCACACCCGCCTCGACTGCGTGATCGGCGGCGCCACCGGGATGCGGGCGGGGGTCGTCCAGGCAATCCACCACGCCTCGCACCGCTCCACCTTCGGCCGCGAGCTGGTCGAGCAGCCGCTGATGCGGAACGTCCTCGCCGACCTCGCGGTCGAGTCGGAGGCCGCGACGATCGCGGCGATGCGGCTGGCCCGCGCCTACGACGAAGCGAACGCCGGCGGCGCGGATGCCCAGCACCTCAAACGGATCGCCAACGCGGTGCTCAAGTACTGGATCTGCAAGCGGGCGCCGATGCACGCCGGCGAGGCGCTCGAGTGCCTCGGCGGCAACGGCTACGTCGAGGACTCGGGCATGCCCCGCCTCTTCCGCGAGAGCCCCCTCAACTCGATCTGGGAGGGCTCGGGCAACGTCCAGTGCCTCGACGTCCTGCGGGCGATGATCAAGAGCCCCGCCTCGCTCGAAGCCTTCTTCGCCGAGGTCGAGGAGGGCGCCGTGAGCGAGCCGCGCCTCGGCGCCTACGCTCAGGCGCTGCGCGAGGAGCTGCCCGGCGACGTCGAGACGATCGAGACCCGCGCCCGCTCGCTGGTCGAGCGGATGGCCCTGGCGATCCAGGGCTCGCTGCTGGTCCGCTTCGGCGACGAGGCCGTCGCCGACGCCTTCTGCGCCTCCCGCCTCTCCGGCGATTGGGGCCAGGCGTTCGGGACCCTGCCGGCCGGGACCGACTTCGGACGGATCATCGACCGCCACCGCGCGGCCGCCTGAATTTCAAGACCCTCCGCTCCCTGGGAAGTAAGGTCAGCGCTCACGCGGGCGAACCTTGAGGAGGACTGAGATGGCACTGGACCAGAGCAAGATCGGGCGGGTCGTGGCCGAACAGATGGAGGCGATCGAAGGCGACTACGGCGACGACTGCGAAATCGGCGACGTCTGCACGATCGTCGAGGTGGTCGGGCCGCACGGCTCCCACGTGCGCGTGCGCAGCAGCGACATGCGCCCCCACAGTGGCCTCGGCCTGGTGAAGATGGCCGAGCAGGCGATGCTGGGCAGCCTCGGCGGCCCCGAGTAACGGCCTGCCGCTCTCTATCCTCAGCGATTCATGGGCGAGGCGAAGACCGACATCGTCGTGATGAAGTTCGGTGGCACCTCCGTCGCCGGCGCCGAGCAGATCAAGCGCGCCGCGTCCCGGATCGTCGCCGCCCGCGAGGCGGGCAAACGGGTGGTCGCGGTGCTCTCGGCGCGCGGCAAGACGACCGACGAACTGGTCGCCCAGGCGATGGAGATCTCCGACCGGCCGGTCGCCCGGGAGATGGACATGCTGCTCTCGACCGGCGAGCGGATCTCCTGCGCCCTCTGCGCGATGGCGATCCACGACATGGGCCACGAGGCGATCTCGCTGACCGGCTCCCAGGCCGGCATCGTCACCGACTCGACCCACACCAAGGCGCGGATCATCGACGTCCGCGCCGACCGCATCAGGCAGGCGCTGGAGGAGGACCGGATCGTTCTCGTCGCCGGCTTCCAGGGCGTCTCCACCGACAGCCGCGACGTCACCACGCTCGGCCGCGGCGGCTCCGACACCACCGCGGTGGCGCTCGCCGCCGCCCTCGACGCCGAGGTCTGCGAGATCTACACCGACGTCGCCGGCGTCTTCAGCGCCGACCCGCGAATCGTCCCCGCCGCCCGCAAGCTCGACCACGTCTCCTTCGAGGAGATGCTGGAGATGTCGGCCTCCGGAGCCGGCGTCCTGCAGCTGCGATCGGTCGAGTACGCCCGCAACCACGGCGTCCGCATCCACTGTCGCAGCAGCTTCGAGGACGGCCTCGGTACCCTCGTCGTTGCCGAGGACGAGACCGTGGAGAACCCCTTCGTAACCGCCGTCACCCACTCCAACGCGGAGGCCCGCGTGACGCTGCACGGCGTCCGCGACGAGCCCGGCGTCGCCGGCCGCATCTTCACCGCCCTCGCCGAGGCCAACGTCAACGTCGACGTGATCATCCAGAACGAGCCGGTGGGCGACGACCAGCTCGCCGACCTCTCCTTCACCGTCGACCGCGACGACCTGGCGACCGCCAAGGACACGATCGCGGCCCTCGGCGACGTCTCGCTCGAGGTCCGCACCGACGAGCGGATCGGCAAGGTCTCGATCGTCGGCGCCGGGATGCGCTCGCACCCCGGCGTCGCCGCCAAGGTCTTCGAGGTGCTCGGCAAGGAGCGGATCAACATCGAGATGATCTCCACCTCCCCGATCAAGATCTCCTGCGTCATCTCCGCCGACCGCGTCGCCGATGCCGTTCGGCTCCTGCACGAGACCTTCGAGCTCGGCGACGACGCGATCAGGCCCGAGGACCCGACCGGTCCTGAGCACCGGCCGACGGTCGCCGGCTAACCGGCTCGTCATACTCGGACGATGGCTGGCGACGGATACAGAGTCGGGGTGCTGGGCGCGACCGGGTTGGTCGGGACGACGATCCGCGAGCTGCTGGCGGCGCGCGATTTCCCGGTCGCCGAGCTAGTCCCGCTGGCGTCCGAGCGCTCGGCCGGCAAGGAGCTGGCCTGGAACGGCGGCAACGTCACCTGCCAGGCGCTCAACGAGGACTCGATCCAGGGCCTCGACCTGGTGCTCTCCTCGGCGGGCGGCTCGATCAGCGCCGAGTGGACCCCGAAGCTGGTCGAGGCGGGCGTGACCGTCGTCGACAACACCAGCTACTGGCGGATGCACGACGACGTGCCGCTGGTCGTCGCCGAGGTCAACCCCGAGGCTCTAGGGGAACACCGCGGGATCGTCGCCAACCCGAACTGCTCGACCATGCAGATGGTCGTGGCGCTGAAGCCGCTCTTCGACGAGGCCGGGATCGAGCGCCTGGTCGTCTCCACCTACCAGGCCGTCTCCGGCACCGGCAAGGCGGCGATCGACGAGCTTCGCGAGCAGGCCCGCGCCGTCCTCGACGGCGAGCCCGCCCAGGCGAGCATCTACCCGCACCAGATCGCCTTCAACGCCCTCGCCCAGGCGGGCTCGTTCCCCGAGGGAGACGACCACACCGACGAGGAGCGCAAGCTGATCAACGAGACGCGCAAGATCCTCGGCGACGACTCGATCAAGGTCTCCGCCACCTGCGTCCGCGTCCCGGTCGTGACCGGCCACTCCGAGGCCGTCAACGTCGAAACCCGCGAGCCGCTCGGCGCCGAGCGGGCCCGCGAGCTGCTCGCCGCCGCCCCCGGAGTAACCGTCGTCGACGACCCCGCCGCGGGCCGTTATCCGCTGGCCACCGAGGCCGCCGGCAGGGACGACGTCTTCGTCGGCCGGATTCGCCGCGACGCCGGCAACGAGCGCGCCCTCGACCTCTGGGTCGTCGCCGACAACCTCCGCAAGGGCGCCGCCACCAACGCCGTCCAGCTCGCCGAGCTCCTCGTCGAGCGCGGCCTCGTCGGCGCCCGCAGCGCCGCCTAGCGCGGTCCGCGAAACGTCACACTTGCGTGAGCCGCGTGTAATGTTTTGTCTGCTAGGCTGACTCCATGGAACAGCCCCGGCAGAACTGGAACGACGCCCGGCTCGACGATCTCAACGAGCGCGTGCGGGAGGGCTTCAAGCACGTCGACGAGCGGTTCAACTCGCTCGACGCGCGCTTCGATGGGATGCAAGCGCGCTTTGATGCCATGCAGCGCACGATGCTGCTGGTGATGGCGTCGATCCTGGTCGGCTTCGCCAGCCTTGTGGCGAGCCAGATCTGACTAGCTCTGACTAGGCGGCGACGCCGGAGCTAAGCCGCTCTTCAACCCAGCTGGTTGAGGCGATGTGCTTGCCCATGCCGAGCTGCTTCGGCTCGGCGCCGAGGGCGAGGCCGACGAGCTGGGGCAGATGGAGGACGGCGAGGCCGAGGTCGCGGTTGACGACCTTGGCCGCCTCCGGCTGCTGCATGTCGAGGTTGAGGTGGCAGAGCGGGCACGGGGTGACCAGGCAGTCGGCGCCGGCGTCGATCGCGTCGCCGACATGGGTGCCGGCCTGCTTCAGCGAGGTCTCGCGGTTCATCGTGATCACCGGGAAGCCGCAGCACTTGCGGGCGCCGTCGTACTCGACGACCTCGCCGCCGAGGGCGACGATCACCTGCTCCAGGTAGACGTCCCGGTCAGGGTAGTCCTCGTAGCCGAGGCGCTCCTTGGGACGGACGATGTAGCAGCCGTAGAACGGGCCGACGCGGAGGCCGGAGAGCGGCCGCACGACCTGCTCCTTGAGGCGGTCGAGGCCGTAGTCCTCGACGAGGAGCCAGAGGAAGTTTTTGTTGTTCCAGCCGCCGTCGGTGGACTTCTCGTAGGAGAGGCCCTGGCCGGAGAGCACCTCGTTGATGTGGGCGCGGTAGGAGGAGTCGGCGTCGAGGCGCTGCTGGCACTCCGACTGGGCGCCCTGGCAGGTCGAGCAGATGTTCATCATCGAGAGCCCGGTCTGCTGGGCGAGCGCGAAGGTGCGGGCGTTGAGCGTGTCGGCCAGCTCCTGGTTGTGCTCGGCGATGACGCCGGCGCCGCTGCAGTTGGCGCGATCGAGGGTGACCAGCTCGATGCCGATCTTCTCGGCGACCCAGGCCATCGAACCATGCAGCTCGGGCGTGAAGCCGCGGGAGACGCAGCCGGGCCAGTAAGCGACCTTGATCTTCTCGCTCACGATGAGGCCTCCTCGTTGGCGTTGGCGTGAGCGCGGGGCGGCTCGAGACCCTCCTCGATCGCGGCCTCCTCGTCGCCCTCCTCGCCCTTGATGTAGAGGTTGAATTCCTCGTTGTGCTCCTCGGCGTGCTTGTAGATCGCCTTGACCTCGTCCTGGGCACCGTCGGGAAGCTTGTGGTGGACGCCGGGGATCAGCTTCGGCAGCGAGCGCATCTTGCCCGTCTTGATGCCGCGGATCGCGGTCGGCAGCGAGCCGAGCATTTCCTTGATCGCCCGTTTGGTCGGTTTCAGCTTGCCTTTGACGCCCGGGGCGAAGGACTCCTGGAGCAGCAGGGACTCATCGAGGGTGCCCTTCTTCTCGATGATCTTCACGAAGGCCATCTCGTGGTCGTGGCCGCTGTTGGGATCTTCGATCCCCTCTTCGCCGGCACGGCGGCGCAGGCGCATGATCTGGTCCATCGGGGCCACACCCTTCGGGCAGGCGTCGATGCAGCTGAAGCAGTGGGTGCAGTCGTAGATCCCGTGCGGGTCATTCGCAAGGTCGTGGAGCCGCTCGGTGGTCTCGGCGTCGCGCGGGTCGCCGACGAAGCGGTAGGCCTTGGCCAGCGCGGCCGGGCCGATGAAGTCGGGGTCGGCTTCCATCGAGAGGCAGGAGGAGACGCAGGCGCCGCACTGGATGCAGGCCATCGACTGGGTGATGTCGATCATCGACTCCGGCTCGACGACGTACTCGCGCTCGGGCGGCTCGCCATGCGGCAGCAGCCAGGGGGTGACGCGGCGGATCTTGGTCCAGTGGGTCGACTCCATGTCGGTGACCAGGTCCTTGATCACCGGCATGTTCCCCATCGGCTCGATCACGATCGGGGCGTTCTCGACCTTCTCGCCGCTGGCGCTGGCTACCTTGTCCGCACGCTCTTGTGCCTCGCCGATCTGGGTCTTGCAGCCGAGCCCGGACTGGCCATTGATCTTCATCCCGCAGGAGCCGCAGATCGCGGCGCGGCAGGAGCAGCGCACGGCCAGCGAACCGTCCTCGCGGTCCTTGGCCTGCAGAAGGCTGTCGAGGACCGATAGCGAGGGCTCAAGGTCGACGTTGAACTGCTCCCAGTAGGGCCCCTCGCCGCTCTCGGGCTGGAACCGCCGGACTTTGATCGTGTACTCGGCCATCAGTACTTCCTCTCTTCAGGTTCCCACTGGGTGATGGTCACCTCTGAGTATGAGATCTGGGGCCCGTCGTCGCTCAACTCCAGGTCGATGTGTTTGAGCCACTCCTCGTCGTTCCGCTCCGGGAAGTCGGTGCGGTACTGGGCGCCGCGGCTCTCCTTGCGCTCCAGGGCGCTGACACAGGTGCACTCGGCGTTGTCGAGCATGTACCCCAGCTCGATCGCTCCCAAAAGGTCCTGGTTGAAGACGCTGCCGTGGTCGTCGATGTAGGCGGTCTTGGCCTCCTCCTTGAGGCGGCGGACCGTCTCCAGCGCTTCCTGGATCCCGGCCTCGTCGCGGAAGACGGCGACTTTGCCGTCCATCGTCTGGCCCAGCTCCAGCTTGATCTCGGAGACCCGGCGGCCGGAGCCCTTCTCGCGGGAGACGATGTCGGCGATCATCGCGTCCTCGTCCTCGAGGATCTTGCGCGAGGGCGTCGAGCCGTCGATCCGCTTCGAGCGGGCGGCGGCGTCGCGGCCGGAGCGCTTGCCGAAGATCAGCGTGTCGAGCAGCGAGTTGGCGCCGAGCCGGTTGCCGCCGTGGACGGAGACGCAGGCGGTCTCGCCGGCCGAGTAGAGGCCGGGGATGTCGGTGCGGCCGTCGACGTCGGTCTTGACACCACCCATCGTGTAGTGGTTGCCCGGCTTGATGTGGATCGGTTCGCGGGTGATGTCGACGCCGGCGAAGTCGCGGCCGACGAGGACGATCTCACGGAGCGCCTCATGGACGCGCTTTTTCGGGACCACGGTGATGTCGAGGGCGACGGTGCCGTCGGGGAAGCCGCGCCCCTCGTTGATCTCGGTCTGCTCGGCGCGGGAGACGACGTCGCGCGAGGCCAGCTCCATCTTGTTGGGCGCGTAGCGCTCCATGAACCTTTCGCCCTTGGCGTTGAGCAGGTGGGCGCCCTCGCCGCGGGCGCCCTCGGTGATCAGGAAGCCCTTGCCCGCCAGCGTCGTCGGGTGGTACTGGATCATCTCCATGTCCATCAGCTTCGCCCCGGCCCGGTAGGCCATCGCGATGCCGTCGCCGGTGCAGATCAGCGCGTTGGTGGTCGGTTTCCAGACCATCCCGTTACCGCCGGTGGCGAGGATCACGGCCTTGGCCTTGAAGAGCTCCATCGAGCCGTCGGCGACGTTGCGGGTAACGACGCCGCAGCACTCGCCGTTCTCGTCCATCGCCAGCGAGGTGCAGAACCACTCCTCGTAGCGGGCGATCTGCTCGGAGTACTTCATCAGCTGCTCGTAGAGCACGTGCATGATCGCCTGGCCGGTGATGTCGGCGACGTAGTACGTGCGGGCGGCGGAGGCGCCGCCGAAGGCACGGGTGCCGAGCTTGCCTTCCTCGTTGCGGTGGAAGGTGACCCCGAGGTGCTCGAGGTGGAGGATTTCCTCCGGGGCCTCACGGGTCATCACTTCGATCGCGTCCTGGTCGCCCAGGTAGTCGGAGCCCTTGACGGTGTCGTAGGCGTGCGACTCCCAGGTGTCGTCCGGGTTGAGCGCCGCGTTGATGCCGCCCTGGGCGGCATTGGAGTGCGAGCGGACCGGGTGGACCTTGCTGATGATCCCGACCGATACGCCTTCCTCGGCGGCGGCGAGGGCGGCGCGCTGGCCAGCGAGGCCGGCGCCGATCACTAGAACGTCATGGGATGGCACGGGGGCCGATCCTATAGAGGCGAAATCCGAGCATGCAGTCGGATTTCGGTTGCGCGGGGGAGGGATTGGGGAAGGCCCTCTCTCGCAACAGCGGGGAGGCTCGTTCGGGCCTTCCCCAATCCCTCCCTAGAGCCAGCGACGTCCGAGAGCGGGCACGGTGGCTCTCGATCGGCCCCCCTTAGAGCCAGTGTTTGGCGAGACGGCGCACGGTGGCCTCGGAGAGTCGGACCCCGTCCGCGACGGTGTCGAAGTTGACGTTCTCCGCCAGGTCGTGCCACCAGTGGTAGTTGGCGGGCTGTTTGAGGTCGGTGCAGCTGGCGAGGACGGCCGAGGGGTATCCCGCCGCCAGGGGCTCCAGGCCGTCGGTGCCGTTGTGGAGGCGGAGGTTGGGGAAGAGCCAGATGCCCTGGTCCTCGGCGAGGCCGTCCATCAGGGCCAGGGCTTCGGGCGGGTACTCGCGCATCTTCAGGAAGCCCTCGCCGCGCAGGACCAGTAGATGGGGCGAGCCGAGGGTCTCCAGGCAGAGGAAGAAGGTGCTCTCGCGGGGCAGCTCGTCGAAGTGGCGCTCGCCGAAGGCCTTGATCCCCTCGCTGAAGGACTCCTCGGAGCCGACCGAGAGGAGGACGACGCGGATTCCCCGCACCGGCTCCTCGCGGAGGCGCTCGGCGAGGGCGAGCAGGGCGACGACCGCGGTGCCGTTGTCGTTGGCGCCGGGGACGACGTCGCGCATGCCGATCTCCGCCATCGCCGCTGCCGAGCCGAGGCCGAGCAGGCCGCCGAGCCGCGAGAGCGGCCGCCAGCCGGTGACCGCGCCAAGCGCCGCCAGGAGCGGGCCGCCGACAACCGGGGCCATCAGCATCGGGCTGGTGTCGGTGCGCTCGATCAGGCCGAGGCGGTCGCCGATGTGGGGCAGCGCCGGGTGGAAGACCAGGCCCGAGTGGGCCGCGTCGTGGTGGGCGATGAGGACGATCGTGCGCTCGGCCTCCAGGTCCCCCACTTCGCAGACGACGTTGTAGGTGGTGCGCCGCGGCAGCAGGCGGCGCAGCGGCCGCTTGCCGGGCGGGAAGTCGGCGGCGATCCCGGCGGCGCCGATCGCGCCCAGCAGCGCCGGCAGCAGGCGGCGGCCGCGCAGTCCCAGCCAGCCGCTGAGGGCGCCCAGGGCGGCGCCGATCCCTCGCGGCCAGCAGTAGCTGCCGTGAGCCCGCTCGGCCTCGATCCGGGCCTCGGCGCCGAGGGCGGCGAAGCGGGCGACCAGCCACTCGGCGGCGCGGCGCTCGCCGTCGGAGGCGGAGGGGCGGTCGATCTTCTCGAGTTCCTCCAGCCAGGCCCGCAGCTGTGCCTTGTCTGCCGCCATCCGGCCGCTGACGCTACCCGCTTACCATTGAGGTGTGCTCGGCGGCGGTTCGATAACGCTCTTCCACATCCGCGGGATCAGGATCGCGGTCGACTGGTCGTGGTTCGTAGTCCTCTTCCTGGTGATCATCTGGATGTCGCAGTTCTACGGCGACCTGCTCGGCGAGTCCGGCTCCTCGACGACGCCGTTCCTGCTCGCGGTGGCCAGCGCGGTCGGGTTCTTCGGCTCGATCCTGCTCCACGAGCTCGGCCACGCCTTCGTCGCGATCCGCAACGGCATCGGCATCACCAGCATCCAGCTCTGGATCTTCGGCGGCATGGCGCGGATGGACCGCGAAGCGGAATCGCCGGGGGTCGAACTGCGGGTCTCGCTGGCCGGGCCGGCGGTGACGCTGGCGCTGGTCGTGCTGCTCACCGCCGGCGGCATCCTCGCTGGCGGCGGCGAGGAGTTCCGCAAGGCGGCCCTGGTCGAGTCCACCTCCGGCGCCTCCGGGGTGCTGGCGATGGTCGCCTGGCTGGCATCGATCAACTTCCTGGTCCTGATCTTCAACCTGCTGCCGGCCTTCCCGATGGACGGCGGCCGGGTCGCCCGCGCGATCCACTGGTGGCGGACCGGCGACCGCGGCGGCGCCACCCGCTTCGCCGCCAACCTCGGCCGCCTCTTCGGCTGGACCTTCATCGGCCTCGGCGCTTACATGGCCGTGACCGACTCGATCTTCGGCGTCTTCGGCGGCATCTGGCTGGCGCTGATCGGGATCGTCATCAACGGCTCCGCCCGCGGCGCCGCGATGCAGACCGCGATCTCGAGCCGGATCAGCACCCTGCGCGTCTCCGACGTGATGGACCGCCAGCCGGTCACGATCCCCGGCGAGTTCAGCGTCGAGCGCGCCTTCGACGAGTACTTCCTCCGCTACCAGTGGCCCTGGTTCCCGGTCGTCGACGCCGCCCACCGCTTCCTCGGCCTGATCGCCCGCGACCGCGCCGACGAGGTCCCCGAGATATCCCGCGCCGCCTCCCTCGTCTCCGAGGTGGTCGAGCACGGCGACGGCAGCTTCCAGGTTCGCGACGACGCCCCCCTGGACTCGCTGCTCTCGAACCAGAACCTGCGCCGCTTCGGCGCCTTGATGGCCGTTGACGCCGAAGGCCGGTTGAGCGGCGTGATCACCGCCGAGCAGGTCGGCCGAGCCCTCCGCGACGCGGCGCAGTAGCGCCCGCGCCCCAAGTTACGAGTGCCGGCGCCCTCTGGCGGGACGTGTGATCGGTATCACTTACAGATATATCTGAGAGATATATTTTCCTCCCACGATGGAGGAGCTCAACCCGACCGCGTACGTGATTCTCGGGATGGTCAGCAAGGAGCCGCGGTCGGGGTACGAGATCAAGGCGGTTGTCGATCAGACCACGCGGTTCTTCTGGACGGCCAGTTACGGGCAGATCTACCCGGAGCTGAAGCGGCTTTCCGAGGCGGGGCTGGTGAGCGGTGTCGATTCGCCGACCGGGGGGCGGAAGCGGACGGTCTATGAGATCACCGCGGACGGCGAAGAAGAGCTGAAGGCGTGGCTGCGGCAGCCGCCGCGCACCTATGAGATGCGCGAGGAAGGGCTGCTGAAACTGTTCTTCGCCGGGGTGTTGCCGCCCGCGGAGGCGGCCGAGATCCTGCGGTCGATGGGCGAGCACCGGCGGGCGATGGCGACGCGGCTGCGGGAGATGGAGCCGATGGCCGCCGCCAAGACGGATCCCTTCCCCCTGATGGTGCTGCAGAGCGGTATCGAGTTCACCGAGTGGTTCGCCGACTGGTGCGAGCGGATGGAGGAGCAGGTGCTCCAGCCCGCCCGACCCGAGCAAAGGAGCAGCTGATGTTCGACGCCCTCGCCCGCTTCGCCGACGGCAACGCCAGGCGGATCGGCATCTTCGCGGTCCTCTTCTTCGTCCTCGCCAGGGCGCTGGGCGGCTCGGTGGCGAGCCGGCTCGACCCCTACGGGGCCGACGACCCGGGCACCGAGACCGTGCAGGCGCGGGAGCAGCTGCTCGACGCCGGGCTGCGGCCGCCGGCGGTGGTCGCGGTGGTCAGCGACGCGCCGGTGGCGAAGGACTCGACCCGGGCCCGGGTGATGGCGATGGAGCGGGAAGTGGAGCGGCGGCCCGACGTCCAGTCGGTGACCGGCTACTACGACACCGGCTCGCGCGCCTTCGTCTCCCACGACGGCCGCTCCACCTACTTCGCGGTCGCCCTGGTGCCGACCGAGGACAAGGAGTGGCAGGAGGCCGGCGCCGACGTCGCCAAGCAGCTCGAGGCCCACCCGGGCGTGATCGTCGGCGGCGCCGCGATCGCCCAGGAGCAGGTCAACAAGCAGGTCGAGAGCGACCTGCGGACCGCCGAGATGCTCGCCTTCCCACTGCTCTTCCTGCTCTCGCTGCTGTTCTTCCGCAGCCTCGTCGCGGCGCTGCTGCCGTTGATGATCGGCGGCCTGGCGATCGTCGGCACCTTCCTGATCCTCCGCCTCGCCTCCGAGTTCGGCTCGATCTCGATCTTCGCGCTCAACCTGACCACGGCGCTGGGACTGGGGCTGGCGATCGACTACAGCCTCTTCGTCGTCTCCCGCTACCGCGAGGAGATCGCCAAGAGCGGGCCGGGGCTGACGGCGATGCGGCGGGTGCTGGCGACCTCCGGGCGGACCGTCTTCTTCTCATCGTTGACGGTCGCGGCGGCACTCGCCTCGCTGCTCGTCTTCCCGCAGCGATTCCTCTACTCGATGGGGCTCGGCGGCGCTCTGGTCGCCCTGTTCGCGGCGCTGATCTCGCTGACCGTGCTGCCGGCGGTGCTGACCCTGCTCGGCACCCGCGTCAACGCCGGCGCCCCGAAGTTCCTGCATCGCCGCGCCGAGGCCGACGCCCGGCCCGACGAGCAGGGCTTCTGGTACCGGCTCTCGCGCTTCGTGATGCGGCGGCCGGCGCCGATCGCGACCCTCAGCGCCCTCTTCCTGATCGTCCTCGGCCTGCCCTTCCTCGGGATCAAGTTCAACACCGTCGACCCCGGCGTGCTGCCGGAATCGGCGAGCGCCCGGCAGGCCTACGACACGATCAGCGAGGAGTTCCCGCCCTACCGCGAAACGCCGATCTGGGTCGACGTGGCCGGCGGCGGCCCGGGGGCGGCGGCGCAGGTCGCCAAGCGGGTCGCCGACGTGCCCGGGGTCGCCACGGTGCTGCCGCCGCAGCGCCTGCGCGGCGACGTCACCGCGGTCCAGGCGGTCTCCTCCCACCCCTTCAACTCGGAGGCCAGCCAGAGCACCGTTGAAGCGATCCGGCAGCTGCGGGCGCCGCCCGGGGCGACGGTGCTGGTCAGCGGCGCCACCGCCGACTTCGTCGACCTGCAGAGCAGCCTGGTCAGCCACCTGCCAATCGTGCTGGCGATCATCGTCATCGCCACCCTGGTCATCCTCTTCCTGATGACCGGCTCGGTGGTGTTGCCGATCAAGTCGCTGCTGATGAACTTCCTCAACCTCACGGCCGTGTTCGGCCTGCTGGTCTTCATCTTCCAGGACGGCCGGCTGGAAGGGGTGCTGGACTACTCCAGCCCGGGGGCGCTCGAGCAGACGATGCCGATCCTGCTCTTCGCGGTCGCCTTCGGGCTCTCCACCGACTACGCGGTCTTCCTGCTCTCGCGGATCAAGGAGGCCCGCGACGGCGGCGCCTCGGACTCCGAGAGCGTCGCGATCGGGCTGGAGCGGACGGGGCGGATCGTCACCGCGGCGGCGCTGCTGTTCGCGGTCGCGATGGGCGCCTTCGCGACCTCGCAGATCATCTTCATCAAGGAGAACGGCGTCGGCACGGCGCTGGCGGTGCTGATCGACGCCAGTATCGTCCGCGCCCTCTTGGTGCCTTCGCTGATGGAGCTGCTCGGCAAGTGGAACTGGTGGGCGCCGGCGCCGCTGCGGCGCCTACACGCGCGGATCGGGATCAGCGAGACCGGTCCCCCTCCCCCCTCCCGCGACCCCGAGCCGGAGGGCGCGTGAGCGAGAGCGCCGGCGCGGCGACGCTGCCGGGCTTCGACGCCGACACCGCGGTCGCGCCGCTCGGCGGCAACCGCTTCGGCGCCGAGATGAGCGAACGCTGGTGGGTCGGGCGCGGGCCGAACGGCGGCTACGTCGCCGCGGTGGTGCTGCGGGCGATCCTGGCCGCCACCGGTGAGGCGCGACCGCCGCGCTCTCTGACCGTCCACTACCCGCGGGCGCCGAAGGCCGGCCCGGTCGAGCTGGTGGTGGAGATCGAGCGCGAAGGCAGCCGGGCGAGCTTCGTCTCCGCCCGCATGGAGCAGGGCGGCGAGGTGCAGGCGACGGCGCTGGCCGTGCTCTCCGAGGATTGGGCCGAGGGCGGCTTCACGGAGCTGGAGATGCCCGACGCCGGCGAGCCGGGAGAGATGCACGCGATCGAGGCCAGCGACCGCCCGGGCGCGCCGCGGATGCTGCAGAACTACCTGGTCCGGCCGGCGCTCGGCGAGCCCGCCTTCTCGGGCGGGCCGGCCCGCCACGGCACCTGGATCCGCAGCCGCGAGCCGCGCCTGCTCGACGCCCCGCTCGCCGCCGCCCTCCTCGACACCTGGTTCCCGGCCCCGTTCGTGCGGGTCGAGACTCCGCGGCCGGCGCCGACGATCGACTACACCGTCCACTTCCGGGCGCCGCTGCCGCCACCCGGAGCGACTCCGGAGGACGCCTACCTCGCCACCTTCCGGACCGGCCTGGTCCGCGACGGCTTCTTCGAGGAAGACGGCGAGCTGTGGAGCACGGACGGGACGCTGCTGGCGCAGTCGCGGCAGCTGGCACTGCTGCTCGACCCGGCCTGAGAAGAAGCTCGGCTAGGCGAAGGCCTGGGCGGCGCGGCGGCGCAGATCGGCATTGAGCATGCCGGTCACCTCACTCGGCCTTTCGCCGGCGGAGGGGACGGCGGCGCCGATCAAGCCGGCGGCGCGGAAACCGTAGAGGGGGGCGACGAAGCCGAGCTCGCGGATCTTGCGAACCAGCCGCACCGCGTCCTGGGTCTCGGCGCCGGGTCCGCAGAGGACGATCGCGGTCGGGTCGAGGGCGCCGAGGGCGCGCTCGAGCCGCTCGTCGCCAAGCTCGTTGGAGAGGACGAGGACACGGAAGCCGGCCCGGCGCAGGGCCAGATCGAGCGCCTGCATGTGGACCTCCTCGGCGTCCTGGCCGTGGCTCGAGTCGAGCAGCAGGATCCCGGCCGGTCGGGACGCGGCGGAGGCGAGGCGGCGGGCGCCGTGCAGCCATCCGGTCGCCCAGCGGGCCGCGAACTCCAGCTCGGTCTCGCGCTCGGGGTCGGCGGCGAGCCGGTCGATCGCGGGCAGCAGCAGCTCCTCGACGGTCCGCTCCAGCGGCCGCAGCGCCAGGCTCTCCTCGATCGCCCGGTCGGCGGCAGCCTCGTCAAAGCTCTCGAAAGCGGCAAACAGGGTGCCGCCACTGGCCGGCGCCGCCTGGCGCTGCCGCGTCAGCTCGATCGCCGAGGAGATGTTCCCCGTCTCGGCGAGAGCGTCGCGCAGCGTCTGCAGCTCGACCAGCTCGTAGTTGCGGTGGTTTCCGACCGTCCGCTTCGGCGTCGGGAAGCCGTAGCGGCGCTCCCAGCTGCGCAGCGTGTTGGGGCTGACGCCCAGCACTTCGGCAGCGGCGTTGGTTCGAATCCCTGGCATCTGCGGGGATTCTGGCACCGCATTCTCGGGTTTACATCAGTTATGGACAGATTTCGGAAATCTGTCAGCGATCTTGCACAGCCGCCCGCAGCTGACCGACGCCCACCGGCTGCCCCAGCGCGCGCGCTCGCCACATCGCCGCGTCGGCTTTCTGCAGTAGCTGCTCGGCATCGGCGCCATGGTCGGGGCAGGCGACGACGCCGGCCGCGACCGTGATTCGCAGGCCGCCGGCCCGCTCCAAATCATCAAGGAGACCAAGCAGCCTCTCCGCCATCTGCACGCCTTCGACGGTGCGCAGGTTGGGGGCGAGAACGCAGATCGCGTCCTCCTCGAGCGGGAAGGCTTCATCGACGATGCGGATGCTCTCGCGCAGCGCCGCGCCGAGGATCGCCAGCACCGTCTCCTGGCCACCTCCGTCGCTGCCCTCGCGAGCGCCGGGCCCGGAGGCGTCGAAGACGACCAGCGCGAACGGGTGCCCGTAGCGCCGGTTGGTCTCCAGCAGCTGCTCGAGCCGGCGCCGCATGTGGCCGGGCTGGTAGAGGCTTGTCAGCTCCTCGCTGGGAGGCGTCGCCCGCGGCGCCGCCGCGGCGTCAACCGCGGTCGCCGTCACCGAGCCGAACTCCTCGGCGAGGCGCTGGGCCGCCTCGGCGAACTGATCGTGATCGTCTCCCGGGATCTCCTCGCGCAGCTTCGCCAACAGCGACGCCTGCAACGCCGAGACCTCTCGGGCAATCCGCGCTCCCGCCGAGCCGCGCTGGAAACTGGGGTCTGCCGGGGCCTGCGTCGCCATCCCGGGACCTTCGCGAACGCGGCGGACGCCCAGTCGCGCAGAAAGCCGCTATTTGCGACGGGACACCCGTCCAGGACGAATATCCGGGGGCGAGCCTCTCAGCCGAGGCTGCGGCGCCCGGCGAGGGCCTTGCCGAGCGTCACCTCGTCGGCGTGCTCGAGGTCGGCGCCGACCGGCAGCCCGCTGGCGAGCCGGGTGACCGTCACCTTGCCGCGTAGCTGCTCGGCGATGTGGAGGGCGGTCGCCTCGCCGGTGGTGGTCGGGTTGGTGGCGAGCACCACCTCGTCGACGCCGCCGCGTTCGACCCGGCCGAGCAGCTCGGCGATCTTGAGGTCCTGGGCGTCGACGCCGTCGATCGGCGAGAGGGCGCCGCCGAGCACGTGGTAGAGGCCGCGATATTCGTGGGTGCGCTCGATCGGGATCACGTCGCCGGGCTCCTCGACCACGCAGATCGAGGCGCGGTCGCGGTTGGCGTCGGCGCAGATCCGGCAGACCGGTCCCTCGGCGAGGTTGAAGCACTCCTCGCAGAGACCGACCTTCTCCTTCACCTCGCGGATCGCGTCGCCGAGCGCGAATGCCTCCTCGTCGGGCGCGCGCAGCAGATGGAAGGCGAGCCGCTGCGCGGTCCGCTGGCCGATCCCGGGCAGCCGCGAGAGCTCGGCGACCAGCCGCGCGAGCGGCGCCGGGCCCTCGGTGCTCACATCCCCGGCAGGCCGCCGAGGCCGCCGGTGATTCCGCCCATCTTCGACTCGGCCACCTGCTGGGCGGCGCGGATGCCCTCGTTGACCGCGGCCTGGACCATGTCGGCCAGCATCTCGGCCTCTTCGGGGTCGATCGCCTCGGGGTCGATGACGATCTCCCGCAGGGTCAGGTCGCCGCCGACCTTGACCTTGACCATTCCGCCGCCGGCGCTGGCCTCGACCACCTCGTCTTTGAGCTGCTCCTGGGCTTTCAGCATCTCGGTCTGCATCTGCTGCGCCTGTTTCATCAGGGCGTTGACGTCGAACCCCCCGGGACCTCCTCCGCGTGCCACCTAACTGACCTCCTCTGCGTTGAACTCGCTCTTCAGCCTCTCGACCAGGTCGCTGTGATCGGCCTGGTGCGGCGCCTCGTCGGGCGCCTCGGGCTCGGCACTCTCCTCGTCGAGGAGGACGTAAGTCGGCCGCAGCTCCTGCCCGGCGACGCCGGTCAGCGCCTGTGCCAGCGCTTCGCGGCGCTCCGGCGACTCGGCCTTGCGTTTGTTGAAGGTCTTGTCGGCGGGGAAGCCGATCTGCAGGCCGTCGTCGTCCAAGGAGACAGGACGGGCGCCCTCGAAGGTGGCTGCCAGGGCCGGGGCCGTCTCGGCGAGCTTGTCGAGGACGGTGGGCCAGATGGCGGTGACCTCGGGGAGGGTCAGGTCCGGGGCGGCCCGGCCAGCGGGTCCTGTCGCCGGAGGGGCGTCCACGGGCCGAGCCGCGGCCGGGGGCTCCGGGTCGGGCTCGGGCGTCGACACAGGCTCCGGTTCGGTGGATGGAACCGTGTCCTGCCGGGACGGGTCTCGCGCGGGTGGCGCAGGAACAGGAAGGCGGTCCGGGTGCGCTCCCCAG
>CBIHMQ010000015.1:0-18606 GCA_966211075.1 uncultured bacterium | reverse complement strand
GTGCCGAGGCCGCGGGGGGCGGGCCGGCGCCGGATGAGCCCGCCGGGCCTGCCTCGCTCTGGCCCGCGGTCGGCCGCCGCTTCTGTATCTCCGACGCCGCTGTGGGCCCCCTTTACGCCGACCGCTTGTCCCCGCTCGCCGCCCGGGTCGAAATCCCGCCCGGGGAGACCGCGAAGACGATGGCCGAGGCGGAGCGCGTCCTCCGCGAGCTCGCCGGCGCCGGGATGACCCGCGAGGACCACGTCATCGCCCTCGGCGGCGGCGTCGTCGGCGACCTGGCCGGGCTCTGCGCCCATCTCTACCAGCGCGGCGTCCCGGTCGTGCAGGTGCCGACCACGCTGGTCGCCCAGGTCGACTCCGCCTACGGCGGCAAGACCGGAGTCGACCTGCCCGAGGGCAAGAACTACGCCGGCGCCTACCACCTGCCGGTCGCGGTGATCGTCGACACCGAGACGCTGGCGACGCTCCCCCCGGCGGAGCTGGCGGCCGGGTTCGCCGAGGCGCTGAAGACCGGCCTGCTGGCCGGCGGAACGCTCTGGGAGCGGGTCCGCTCGCTGGAGTCGCTCGACCCGGCGGCGCTCGACGACGTCGTCTTCGCCTGCGCCCGTTACAAGTGCGAGGTGGTTGCCGCCGACGAGCGCGACGCCGGTCTCCGCCACGTCCTCAACCTCGGCCACACCGTCGGCCACGCGATCGAGGCCGCCAGCGCCTACGAGCGCTACCGCCACGGCGAGGCGGTCGGGCTCGGCCTGCTGGCGGCGCTGCGCCTCTCCGACGCGCCCGAGCTGCGCGACGAGGTGGCGACGGCGCTGGCTCGCCATGGCCTGCCGACCGAGCTCGACCCGGCGATCTCCGTCGATCTCGTCCTCGACGCCCTGCGGCGCGACAAGAAGCGGACCGCCGCCGGGGTCGGCTTCGTGCTGCTCGCCGAGCCCGGGGCGCCGCGCCCGAAGCAGCTGGTCGACCCCGCTAGGGTCAGGGCCAGCGTGGAGGAGCTGCTGCCGTGACCCAGGTCAAATGACCCCGACCACCCGCAACCGCGTCGCCGTCCTGCACGGCGTCAACTTCGACATCCTCGAGCGCCGGGACCCCGACATCTACGGCGGCTTCTCGCTCAACGAGCTGGAGGCGCGGATCGCCACCTGGGCCCGCGAGCGCGGCCTCGAACCGCTCTTCTTCCAGACCAACCACGAGGGCGAGTTCGTCGAATACATGCACCGGCTGCCCGACCTCGCCGACGCGGCGCTGATCAACGCCGGCGCCTGGACCCATTACAGCCGCGCTATCGCCGACGCGCTGGCGGTCGCGAAGCTGCCCGCCGTCGAGGTCCATCTCTCCGACGTCGAGAACCGCGACGACTGGCGCCGCGACTCGGTCTTCGACGGCCTGGTGCTCGCTAAGGTCTCCGGCAAGGGTCCGGACGGCTACCGCGAGGCGCTCGATCGGCTCGCCTGCGAGCTCGACGTGAGCGGCTGATGCGCGGCCGCGGTGACCGCCTCGAGGCGCTGCTCGGCGAGCGCGATCTGGACCGGCTGTTGGTCACCGAGCTGACCAACGTCCGTTACCTGACCGGGTTCACCGGCACCAACGGGGTCTGCATCTGCGGCCCCGGCGTGCGCCTCTTCCTGACCGACTTCCGCTACACCGAGCGGGCCGCCGCCGAGGTCGAGGGCTGGGAGACGTTGACGATCGCCGACGACTGGCTGGGCGGGATCGCCGAGCGGCTCGAGGGCAGGGTCGGCTTCGATGACGAACACATGGCGGTCCGCACCCTGGAGCGGCTGAAGGCGAAACTCGCCGACGGCGTCAAGACGGTCCCGGCCAGCGGGCTGGTCGAGCAGCTGCGCCGCGTCAAGGACGAGCGCGAGCTGGCGGCTATAGCCGAGGCCTCGAAGCTGGCCGACGAGGTCTGGCGCTGGAGCGTCGAGCGCGGCCTCGCCGGGCGCAGCGAGCGCGAGGTCGCCCGCGCCGCCGAAGCGCGGATCCGCGAGCTCGGCGCCGACCCCTCCTTCCCGGCGATCGTCGCCGCCGGCCCCAACGGCGCCCTGCCGCACGCCGAGCCCGGCGAGCGCGAGATCGGCCGCGGCGAGCTGGTCGTCTTCGACATGGGTGCCCAGCTCGACGGCTACTGCTCCGACGGCACCCGCACCTACGCGACCGGGGAGCCGGGCGAGGTCGCCCGGGCCGTCTACGACACCGTCCTGCGCTCGCAGCTTGCCTCGCTGGAGGCGGTCAAAGCCGGGGTCAAGGGCGACGATGTCGACAAGGTGGCCCGCGAGGTGATCGCCGCCGCCGGCCACGGCGACCGCTTCGGCCACGGCCTCGGCCACGGGGTCGGCCTCGAGGTCCACGAGGGCCCGCGCCTCTCGGCCCGCTCCGACGACGTCCTGGCCCCCGGCGAAGTCGTCACCGTCGAGCCGGGGATTTACCTGCCCGGCGAGCTCGGGGTCCGGATCGAGGATCTGGTCGTGGTCACGGAGGACGGCTACGACAATCTCAGCTCGCTGCCCAAGGACCTGCAACTGGTCGACTGACGTCGGTCGGTTAGCGGCTGAGGTCGACGTCGGCCTGGAGTCGCGCCGCGAAGGCGGCCAGCAGTTCGACCGTCGCCTCGACGTCGCGCAGGTCGACCAGCTCGACCGGCGAGTGCATGTAGCGGAGCGGGATCGAGATCACCCCGGTGGGGATCCCCGCGCGGGAGATCTGCAGGACGTCGGCGTCGGTCGAGGTGCCGCGGCCGCTGGCGCTGATCGAGTGCTCGATGCCCTCCGCCTCGGCCGTCTCGACGAGCAGCTCGAAGAGCTTGGGGGAGAGGGTGGAGCCGCGGCCGATCGCCGGGCCGGAACCGAGCGGGTGGGTGCCGATCTCCTTCTCGTCGACCCCGGGCGCGTCGGTGGCGTGGGTGACGTCGACCGCGATCGCGATGTCGGGGCGGATCTGGAAGGCGGCGGTGCGGGCCCCGAATAGCCCGATCTCCTCCTGGACGGCGGCGACGGCGGCGTAGGAGCCGGCGCCGGGGCCGCCGTTCTCGTGGACGCGGCGCAGGCTCTCGAGTGCGACGTAGGCGCCGAGGCGGTTGTCCATCGAGCGCGAGGCGAGACGCTCTCCGAGCAGCGGCTGCGGCTCGGCGGCGATCACGACCGGGTCGCCGACCCGGATCAGCTCCTCGGCCTCCTCGCGGCCGTCGGCGCCGACGTCGATGTGCAGTCCTTTCAGTTCGACGACCTTCTTGCGCTGGTCGGGCTCGAGCAGGTGGATCGGCTTGCGGCCGACGACGCCGGGGACGAGGCCGTCGCGGCCCCGCACCTCGACCCGCTGGCCGACCAGGATCTGCGGGTCCCAGCCGCCGATTGGCGCGAACCAGAGGAAGCCCTTCTCGTCGATGTGGGTGACGACGAGGCCGATCTCGTCGATGTGGCCGACCACGGCGACCAGCGGCGCTTCCTCGCCGACACGGGCGATCGAGGAGCCGAGCCCGTCGGTCGAGAGCTCCGCGAACGATGCCGCCTGACGCCAGACCTCGGCCGCCGGCGCCTCGTACCCGGAGGGCGCGCCGGTGCGAAGAAGTTCGTCGAGTAGTGGCGGCGTCTTACTCAAGGCTGAGGAGTATGTCAGTGGGACTTGGCGTGCGAGCCGTACGCTTCGTGGCGCAGGCGGTCGCGGCGCTCGTCGTAGCCGTGGTGCTCGTAGGCGATCATCGCCCAGATCAGGGCGACGACGATCGCCAGCGAGGCCAGCGCCGGCAGCGCCGCCGCCACCGGCACGCCGATCAGCAGCACCAGTGCCAGCAGCAGCCGCTGCGGGTTGAGGGTGCGGACGTGGCGCCAGCGGAGCGCGACCAGGCCGAGCAGGTAGAGGGCGACCCCGCCCCAGAGCGCGAAGGCGACCGGCCCGTGCAGGTGCTCGTCGTAGTGGGCGATCGACTCCTTCAGCCCGAGGGCGCCGAGGACGATGCCGGCGATCAGCAGCAGGTGGAGGTAGGAGTAGGAGTCACGGGCCAGCGCGTTTTGGACCCGGCCGGGCTCCGCGTCGACCAGCCGTCGCGCCGAGACCAGCGAGACGAGGTCGAAGTAGATCCACCACTGGGCGGCGGCGAGGGCGACCCCGAGCACCGCCACGGTTCCCATCCCGAAGGTCAGCGTGCCGGCGGCGCCGACCCCGATCGCGACGATCGACTCGCCGAGGGCGATGATCACGATCAGGCTGTGGCGCTCGGCGAAGTGGTGGGGGGCCAGTCGCCAGCCCTCGGGGTCGATCAGCCAGACCCCGCCCATGTCGAGCAGCAGCGCCAGGACCCACAGCGCGCCCTGCGGGAGGCCGTCGAAGAACGAGGCGGAGGCGAGCAGGGTGACGCCGACCGCGGCGCTCGCCGCCAGCCTGATCACCCCGCGGCGCAGGCCGGGGTCGTCGGGGCTGGCCAGCACGAAGAGGGCGATGTGGGCGGCGCGGAAGACGCCATAGGCGATCGCGAAGGCGAGCCCGAGGCTGTCGAAAGCCTCCGGTACGCAGAGGGCGCAGATCAGCATCGCGGCCATCGCCCCGAAGATGACCAGTCGCACCGCCCCCTCCTCGGGGTCGATGACGCTGGTCAGCCAGGCGTAGCCGACCCAGGCCCACCAGAGCACGCCCAGCACCAGCAGCCCCTGGACAACGCTCTCCCAGCTCGCCTCCTTGGCCATCAGCGCCGTGCACTGGGTCATCGCCAGCACGAAGACGAGGTCGAAGAACAGCTCCAGCGGCCGCACCTGCTCCCCCTCGCGCAGCGTCGCCGAGAGCCGATGCGCCCGCGTGCCGTTCCCCGGAGTCACCGCCCAAATCCTCTCAGCCCGGGGGGCGTGTCTGAGAAAAGGGGTCAAATATGCCCCCCAAACTCAGACACGCCCCCCCGCGGGCGGTCGATTACGGTTGCGGGATGAGCGTGGCGGTGGTGACTGGGGCTTCGACCGGGATCGGGGCGGCGACGGCGCGGCGGCTCTCCAGGGAGCCGGGGACCGAGCTGGTTCTGGTGGCGCGGCGCGAGGAGCTGCTGCGCGAGTTGGCCGAGGGGCTGCCGTGCAAGGCGACCTGGGTCGCCGTCGACCTGACCGAGGCAGCGGCGCCGGCACGGGTTCGCGCCCACCTCGAGGAGCATCACGACCGCCTCGACCTGCTCGTCAACAACGCCGGCGCCGCCTGGCGAGGCGGCTTCGCCGAGAGCGGTCACGCCAACGTCCAGCGCCATATGGACCTCAACTTCGACGCCGTCGTGCGGCTCACCGAGGAGTTGCTGCCGCTCCTTCGTGCCTCAGCCCCGAGCGCGATCGTCAACGTCGCCAGCACCGCCGGCCGCGTCGCCCGCGCCCGCACCGGTGCCTACTCGGCCAGCAAGTTCGCCCTGATCGGCTGGACCGACGCGCTCTACGCCGAGGAGAAGCCGCACGGCGTCCACGTCGGCATGGTCCTGCCCGGATTCATCGCCACCGAGGGCTTTCCGGCCACCGAGCTGCGCGCGAAAGCGATCACCCGCTGGCTCGTCTCCGAGCCCCCGACGGTCGCCGAGGCGATCTTCGAGGCCGGTCCCGGCGGCAAGCCCGAGCGCTACGTCCCGCGCTTCTACGCGGCCGCCGCCGTGGCCCGGATCGTCGCGCCCAGCCTGGTCCGCCGCATCCTCACCGGCGGCCCCGCCAAGAGCCTGACGACCCGTACCGCCGAGGAAGCGCCCGCTCCCTAGCTCGGGATATAACCTCGCGCCATGTCCATCTCCACGAACCAGTTCAAGAACGGGACTCATATCGAGATCGACGGCAAGATCTGGAAGATCATCGAGTTCCAGCACGTCAAGCCGGGCAAGGGCGGCGCCTTCGTGCGCACCAAGTTGCGCCGCATCGAGGACGGCTCGGTGATCGACAAAACCTTCCGCGCCGGCGAGAAGTTCCGTCCGGTCCGCACCGAATCGAAGAAGATGCAGTACCTCTACGACTCTGGCGACGCGGCCGTCTTCATGGACAGCCGCGACTACGAGCAGATCGAAATCGCCAGCGAGGCCCTCGGCGACTCGATGAAGTGGGTGCTGCCCAACGCCGAGGTCGAGATCCTCTTCGTCGACGAGCAGCCCAGTGACGTCCAGGTGCCGAGCGCGATCGAGATGAAGGTCACCCAGACCGACCCCGGCCTCAAAGGCGATACCGCCTCCGGGGGTGGCAACAAGCCGGCCACGCTCGAGTCCGGCGTCGTCGTCCAGGTCCCGCTCTTCATCGAGGAGGGCGAATCGGTCCGGGTGGACACGCGCAGCGGCGAGTACATCTCGCGCGCCTGAGCCGACCGTAGTCGCGCCTACCATCCGGCGGGCGTGTTCGCCTACGACCCGAGCGAGTGGAGCGACCTCTTCGTCGCCGCGGCCGGCGCCTCGGCGGCGCTGGCCGGCCTCGTCTTCGTCGCCGTCTCGATCAACGTCGAGCGCATCCTCCAGTTCGCCGGCCTGCCGGAGCGGGCGCTGGAGACGATCCTGCTGCTGATGACGGTGCTGCTCGTCTCCATCGTCGGCCTGGTCCCCGGCCAGGGCAGCACGGCGCTCGGCCTGGAGCTCCTTGGCCTAGGCTTCGTGGTCGGCGCCGGCACCGCCCGGCTGCCGGTCCACACCGGCTCGCCCCAGGACGGTCCCGCCCAGGCGCTGGTCCGCTGGGGGATCCGCGCTCTGGCGCTCGTGCCGGTGCTGGTCGGCGGCATCAGCCTGCTGGCGGAGTCCGGTGGCGGTCTCTACTGGGTCGTCGCCGGGATCGTCTTCGCGATCGCGGGCGCCGTGGCCCGCGCCTGGGTGCTGCTCGTCGAGATCCTCCGCTGAGCGCCCGGCTCGCCCGCCGCCGAAACCGCGAGAATGCACCGATGCGCCGATCCGACCAACGCCGCGACGCCGTCTTCGCCAACTACCAGCGCGACGTCACCGGCCGCCCGCTCGAGGAGCTGATCGCCGACGCCAAACCGCTCACTCGCGAGCTGGCCGAGGGCGTCGACGAACACCGCGAAGAGCTCGACGAGACGATCGCCGCCCACTCGAAGGGCTGGGCGGTCGACCGGATCGCGCCGCTCGACCTCAACGTGATGCGGGTCGCCCTCTACGAGATCGAGGAGGAGCTTGCCCCTGCCGAGGTGGCGATCAACGAGGCTATCGAGATCGCCAAGGAGTACAGCGGCGCCGACGCCCCGAAGTTCATCAACGGCGTGCTCGGCGCGATCGTCCGCGAGCGGGAGCCCTCGAAGTGAGCCGCCTGCGCGAGATCGTCGAGCGCCTGCGGGCGATCTCGGCCGAGCTGGAGGGAGAGGCGACCGGCGACGAGCGCGCCGCCGAGCTGGCCGCGGAGGCCGCCGACCTCTCCGCCGAGGCGGTCGAGGAGGCCAACCGCCAGGCGCGCGAAGCCGAGAGCGCCGGGTGAGCATCGAGCCCCCCTCCGGATACCCGGAGGACCTGCGATCCCTGGTCGATGCCGAGCTGGAGCGGCTGCGCTTCTCGCCCTCGGCTCCGACCGTCGGCCTCGAGGAGGCGATGCGGTACTCGCTGCTGGCCGGCGGCAAGCGGGTCCGCCCGGTCCTGGCTCTCGCCACCGCCCGTGCCCTCGGCGCCGACCCGGAGCGCTTCCTGCCGGTCGCCGGCGCGATCGAGCTGGTCCACACCTACTCGCTGATCCACGACGACCTGCCGGCGATGGACGACGACGCGTTGCGGCGCGGCCTCCCGACCTCGCACGTGAAGTTCGGCGAGGACGTGGCGATCCTGGCCGGCGACGGCCTCTTCGCCGAGGCGGTGCGCCTGTTCTGCGAGCAGCCGGGGGATCCCGCCCGGGTCTTGGCGGCGATGCGCGAGCTGGCCGCGGCAACCGGCGTCGACGGCATGGTCGGCGGCCAGTACGTCGACGTGATCGGCGAGGCCGAGGGCCCGGAGGGGCTGCGCGCCCTGCACGCGCTGAAGACCGGCCGCCTGATCGCCGCCAGCGTCGGGGTCGTACTGATCCTCGAGGGCCTGCCGGAACCTGAGACAATGCCGTATCGCAAGTTCGCGGACGAGCTGGGCGTCCTCTTCCAGATCGTCGACGACATCCTCGACGTGACCGAGAGCGACGAGCAGCTCGGCAAGCCACACGGAAGCGACGAGCGACATGGAAAACTCACCTACGTCAGCCTCTACGGCCTCGAGCGGGCGCGCGAGTTCGCGGCCGAGTCCCACGCCAAAGCGACAGCGGCGCTGGCCGGCGCGGAGGGGGCGACCGACGACCTGAGGCGCGTCGCCGACTACATCTTCACGAGGAACGAATGAGCGAACAGCCCCCCACCCAGGGCAGCGAAGACGACAACACCGCACATCTGCTGGCCGCGATCGACGGTCCGGCCGACCTGCACGAGCTCGACGATGAGCAGCTCCAGCAGGTCGCCCAGGAGATGCGGACATACATCATCGACACGATCGGTGAGATCGGCGGTCACTTCGGCGCCAACCTTGGCACCTGCGAGCTCGCCGTCGCCCTTCACAGCCTGCTGGACTCGCCGCGCGACAAGGTCCTCTGGGACGTCGGCCACCAGTCCTACCCGCACAAGATCCTCACCGGCCGCCGCGAGCAGCTGGCGACGATCCGCCAGTACGAGGGCCTTGCCCCGTTCTGCTCGATCCCCGAGTCCGAGCACGACATCATGGGCGCCGGCCACGCCTCGACCTCGATCGGCTACGCGGTCGGGCTGAAAGAGGCGATGCGCAAGGGGATCGGCGAGGACGGTAAATGCGTCGCCGTGATCGGCGATGGCGCCCTCACCGGTGGCGTCGCCTACGAGGCCCTGCACGCCGCCGGCGGCATGCAGACCCCGGTGGTGATCGTCCTCAATGACAACGGGATGTCCATTTCCCCCAACGTCGGCGCCCTTTCCCGCTACTTCAACCGGATCCGCCTCAACCCGCGCCTCTACCACGCCCGCGAGGGGGTCGAGGACCGGCTCACCAAGCTGCCGCTCGGGCTGGGGCGGCGGATCGAGCGGCTCGGCCCGGAGATCAAGGCGGCGATCAAGGCCTACTGGGCGCCCGGTCTCTTCTTCGAGGAGCTCGACCTCGCCTACATGGGCGTCGTCGACGGCCACGACGTCCACGCCCTCCGCGAGGCCTTCACGGAGGCCTTCGAAGCCGACCGTCCGGTTGTCGTCCACATCCACACCGTCAAGGGCAAGGGCTTCGCGCCAGCCGAAGAGGGCGGGCTGGAGTCGATGGAGAAATGGCACGCGGCGAAGCCGAACTCGATAGTCGACGGCAAGCCGGCCGCGGCGAAGCCGGTACCGGTCACCGAAACCGACTCGCCGGAGGGGATCGAGCGGCTCGAGAAGCCGCCGGCCGCCGGCTCGCCGCCCCAGTACACCCAGGTCTTCGCCGACGCGATCGTCGCCGAGGCCGAAGCCGACGAGCGGGTGATCGGGATCACCGCGGCGATGGCGGGGGGGACCGGCCTGCAGAAGCTCGCTGACGAGGTCCCCGACCAGTACTACGACGTCGGGATCGCCGAGCAGAACGCGGTGTTGCTGGCCTGCGGGCTGGCCCTCCAGGGGGCGAAGCCGGTCTGCGCGATCTACTCGACCTTCCTGCAGCGCGCCTACGACCAGATCATCCACGACGTCTGCCTGCAGGAGCTCGACGTCACCTTCGCGATGGACCGGGCGGGGCTGGTCGGCGACGACGGCCCTACCCATCACGGAGCCTTCGACGTCTCCTACTTCCGGTTGGTTCCCAACGTGGTGGTGATGGCGCCGCGTGACGAGGCGATGCTGGTCCACATGCTGCACACGGCCGTCGCCCACGACGGCCCGGCGGCGCTGCGCTACCCGCGCGGGGCGGCCGAGGGAGCGGAGCTGCCGGCGGCGCCGGAGCTGCTCCCGATCGGCACCGGCGAGGTGCTGGAGCCGGGCGAGCGGGTGGCCCTGCTCGGCTACGGCTACGGGGTCACGGTCGCCCGCGAGGCCGCCGCGATCCTCGCCGACCACGGCCTGCGGCCGACCGTCGCCGACGCCCGCTTCGCGAAGCCGCTTGACGGCGACCTCGCCGAGCGGCTGGCCCGCGAGCACGATCTGGTCGTGACGATCGAGGAGAACGTCCTCGCCGGCGGCTTCGGCTCGGGTGTGCTCGAGCACCTCGAGGACGCCTTCGCGGACGGGCCGGGGGAGCGGGCGCGGGTTCTGCGCGTCGGCCTCCCGGATCGCTACGTCACCCATGGCAAGCCGGCGCTGCTGCGCGCCGAGGCCGGCCTGACCGGCGAGTCGGTCGCCGAGCGGGTGCTGGCCGCGCTGCCCTCCGCGCAGCCCGTTCTCGGCTGAAGGCCTATGCCGAAACGTCGAATCGGCTTCATAATCCTCTAACCAAAATTGAGGATTGATTCAATCGCCTCAATCGAATAGCCTGCGCCAGTCTCTCCGGTGAAGAGAGGAGCGGCGAAAGCCAAACCGGCTTCGCTTCTGGGGAATCACCACAGGGAGGAGAGATGCGTATCTCTGTATGTGGGCCCGCAAGGGGAGCGGGCCTCTCGCGGCCAGGCTCTTGGAGACCCGGTCGCGAGGCGCGGCCGCGGCCCATTGGGGGAGCCGCGGCGCGCCGCTGTCCGCGGGCGCGGCGCGCGGCTATGGTGAGCCGGTGAGCGAGCGGCAGCGAGAGAAGGGCGAGCGCTTTGCGGCGCTCCACGCCGGCGAGCCGTTCGTGATCCCGAATTCCTGGGACGCCGGCTCGGCGCGGGTCTTCGCCGGGCTCGGGTTCGCGGCGCTGGCGACGACCAGCAGCGGCTTCGCCTTCACGCTCGGGCGGCTCGACGGCGGCGTCAGCCTCGACGAGCTGGCCGGGCACGTCGCGGTGCTCGACGCCGCCACCGAGTTGCCGGTCTCGGTCGATCTCGAGAACGGCTACGGGCCGGCGCCGGACGACGCGGCGGCGGCGATCCAGCGGGCGGCCGCCGCCGGCGCCGTCGGCGGCTCGATCGAGGACTTCGACTCCGAGGAGGGGATCTACGAGCTCGGCCGCGCCGTCGAGCGGGTCGCCGCCGCTGCCGAGGCCGCCGCCGCGCTCGGCATCCCGTTCACCTTCACCGCCCGGGCCGAGAACCACATCCGCGGCAACCCCGACCTCGACGACACGATCGCCCGCCTGCGCGCCTACGAGGAGGCCGGCGCCGACGTCCTCTACGCGCCGGGCCTCCGCAGCGCCGAGGACGTCCGGACGGTCTGCGAGGCGGTGGGGAGGCCGGTCAACGTCCTCGCCCACCCGGGGCTGACGATGGCCGAGATCGCCGAGGCCGGCGGCCAGCGGGTCAGCGGCGGCGGCGCGCTCGCCTGGGCGGCGGTCGAGGCGACGGTCGAAGCCGCCGAGGCGATCCGCGACCGCGGCGACTTCTCCGGCCTGCGCGGCTACGGCCGCGTCCGCGACTGGCTTCAGGGCTGAACCGCTAGCCCTCCTCGGCGAGGATCCCGTAGATCTTCCGCCGGGTCTCGTCGAGCAGCTCGCGGACCCGCTTCTGCTGGTCGTCGTCGGCGGCGTGGAAGACCTGGCCGACGGCGTGGTGGAGCTTGCCGACCGAGGCTCGCAGCTGCAGCTGCTCCGGTGCGGCGCCGGCCGTGACCGCGTCCCAGGGGGTCGGCTCGCCGGCCTTCTCCTCGTGGGCGGCGCGGCCCTCCTCGGTGAGGGCGAAGCGGCGCTTCCCCTCGCTCGCCTCGCCGCGGATCAGGCCCTCATCCTCGAGCATCTGCAGCGTCGGGTAGATGGAGCCGGCGCTGGGCGTCCAGGCGCCGGCGCTGCGCTCGTCGATCTCCTTGATCATCTCGTAGCCGTGCATCGGCCGCTCGGCCAGCAGCGCCAACACCGCCGCCCGCACGTCGCCGCGGCGGGCGCGGGGACCGCGCCCGCCGCGCCCGTAGCGGGGGCCGCGGCTGCGGGCGAACTCGCGCCCGTAGTGGCGGTGGGGATGAGCGTGGCTTGGATCGTGTCCGTGGTGCATCGAAATCCTCCAAATCACAGTTCTATCGATAAATAACGCGATATATCGTAACAGCTCGCGTTATGGAAACCCGAGGGCGTGCGCGATTCGCCTCAGCCGTCTAGAACGGCTTGCGCCAGCTCTTCCCAGGGCGCGACGTCCCAGTGCCCGCGCGCCGCGCCCGAGGTCGAGGGCAGGACCCAGACCTCGGCGCCGCCGAAGGTCTCGTCCTGGACTCCGTACGCGACCGGCCGCTTCAGGGCGCCGCGGGCGGCGTTCTTGCCGTTGAAGGCGAGCCGCTCCGGTTCCGCGGCGGCGACCTTGGCGTGCAGGCCGTCGACGTCGAACTCGACCGTGCCGACCTCGGCATCGGAGCCGTGGCGGATCTTGCAGAGGTCGGTGAGCCCGATCCCGTAGTCGGGAAGCAGCTCGAACTCGCTGGGGACGAGCTCGCGCGGGGTGAGGCCGACGTAGGCGAGGGTCGGCCAGAAGGAGTTGCCGGGGCCGGCGTAATAGGCGCCGGCGCGGGCCGAGGCGCGCCCCGCCGCGGTGCCGCAGAAGACCAGCCGCAGGCCCGGCCGCAGCAGGTCGGGGAGGACGTCGCCGCTCACTCGTCGCGGTGGACTTCGGTCGCGCTCGCCTGCGCCACCGGGCGCACGACGATCTCGTCGATGCTTACGTGCGGCGGTTGCGCCACCGCCCAGCGGATGCACTCGGCGACGTCCGCGGCGGTGAGCGGGCGCATCCCGGTGAAGACGCGGGCGGCGGCCTCCTCGTCGCCGCCGAAGCGGACCAGCGAGAACTCGGTCTCGACCATCCCCGGCTCCACCTCGGTCACCCGCACCGCCTCGCCCAGCAGCTCCAGCCGCAGGGTCCGGGTCAGCGCCCGCTGGGCGTGCTTGGCGGCGGTGTAGCCGCCGCCGCCGCGGTAGGTCTCGAAGGCGGCGATGCTGGTCACGTCGATCACGTGGCCGTCGCCGGAGGCTTTCAGGGCGGGGAGGAGGGCGCGGGTCATCCGCATCGTCCCCAGCACGCTGGACTCGTACATCTGCCGCCACTTCTCTTCGTCGGCGACGTCGAGCGCGACCGCTCGCCCGCCGATCTCGGCGGCGAGCACCTCGACGCGATCCCGCTCGAGGCTCCGGTGACGACGGCGAGCTTGCCCATGCGCTGACCCTAGAGGGCTGCCGCGTCGGTTTCTCGGGGGCTGGGCCGGGTATGTCTCGGCCTATGAAGTTTCTCTTCGCGCCGATCGGAATTGGCGCCGGGCTGCTCGCCGGCTTCGCGGCGCAAAAGGTGTTCGAGCGCATCTGGTCCGTGTTCGACGACGAGGAGGCACCGGAGCCGGACCAGCGCGAGATCGATTGGCCGAAGCTGATCTTCGCCCTCGCCGTCGAGGGGGCGATCTTCCGTCTCGTCAAAGGCGCGGTCGACCATGGCGCCCGCTCCGGCTTCGCCCGCCTCACCGGCAGCTGGCCCGGCGAGCAGCGACCGGATCGCGCTTGATCCCCAGGCCGTAGGGTCCGCATCGACCCTCGCGATCACTTACCTATATTGCGGTTTCGATGATCGAGATCCACGTTGCCACCAGCGCCGAGCTCGGCGACGTGCTCGAGTTCTGGCGCCGCGCCGGCGATCCCACGCCGACCGATTCCCCGGTGGCGCTGCGGCTGCTGCTCGACCGCGACCCTGAGGCGCTGCTGATCGCCGAAGACGAGCGGAGGATCGCCGGCACGCTGATCGCGGCCTGGGACGGCTGGCGCGGCAGCCTCTACCGGCTCGCGGTCGACCCGGAACGCCGCCGCGCCGGGATCGCAACGGCGCTGGTCCGCGCCGGCGAGGAGCGGCTGCGCGGGCTCGGGGCGGTCCGGCTGACCGCGATCGTGGTCGAGGGCGACGCCGCGGCGGCCGGCCTCTGGGAGGCGGTCGGCTACGAGGCCCAGGCGGAGCGGCTCCGCTTCATCCGCATGCTCGACGGCTGACGGACCCTCTGGGGACGCCGCCCGGCGCGCATATGCTGGCGCGAATGTCAGAGGCGAGCGGGTCGGGCCGCGATTCGAAGTCCAGCCTGGCGCTGCTCCTGGCGGCGGCGATGTTCGTCTTCGTGATCGACACGTCGCTGATGAACGTCTCGATCTCTGCCGTCGTCCGCGACCTCGACACCACGGTCAGCGGCGTCCAGTCGGCGATCGCGATCGAGGCGCTGGTCTCGGCCGCCTTCATCCTGATCGGTAGCAAGATCGGCGACCTCTTCGGCCGCAAGCGCGCCTACATGTTCGGCCTGCTGCTCTACGTGTCGGGAGCCCTGGCGATGGTGTTCGCCCAGAGCCTGGCGCCGATCCTCGTCTTCTGGGCTGTGGTCGGCGGCCTCGGCGCCTCGCTCTACATGCCGGCGATGCAGTCGCTGATCCACGGCAACTTCGAGGGGACCGGGCGAGCGAAAGCCTACGCGCTGGTCGGCGCTTCGGCGGCGATCGCGGCGGCGATCGGGCCGCTGCTCGGCGGCTTCCTCACCACCTACCTCTCCTGGCGGGTCGGCTTCATGCTCGAGGCCGTCGTTATCGCCATCGTCCTGCTCGGCAGCCGGCGGCTGCTTCTCGACGTCCCGTACACGGGTGAGCGCAGCGTCGATGCCGTCGGCTCGGTCCTCTCGGTGCTGGGGATGGGCGGTCTCGTGCTCGGCGTCCTCGCCTGGCAGGAGGGCGGCGAGTCCGTCGGGTTGCTGTTGGGCGCGGGGCTGGCGGCGATGGCCGGCCTCTTCTACTGGCTTAACCGGCGCAAGCGCGAAGGAAAGCCGGCGCTGCTCGACCCGCAGCTCTTCCGCCTGAAGCTGTTCAGCTTCGGGATCGCCCAGGGAATCCTCCAGCAGATCGCCCTCGGCGGGATGCTGATCGCGCTGCCGATCTACCTGCAGATGGTGCTCGAGTACGACGCGATGCAGGCCGGCCTGACCTTGGCGCCGCTTTCGCTGACGATGTTCGCGGCGGCGCTGATCGCCGGCAAACGGGCGGGGAGGAGACGGCCCAGCGCGATCGTCCGGGCCGGGTTCGGGCTGCTCCTGGTGGGTGTCGCGGCGCTGATCCCGCTGATCCCGAGCACGGACAGCGGCTGGTCCCTGGTGGTGCCGCTGATGCTCGCCGGCTGCGGTCTCGGCCTGCTGGTCTCGCAGCTCAACAACTACACGCTGGCCCCGATCTCCGAGGAGCGCGTCGGCGAGGCCGCCGGCGTCAACTCCGCGACCGGCTCCTTCGGCCTCTCGCTGGGGCTCGCCTTCGCCGGCGCGATCATGCTCGCGGCCCTCTCGATCGCCTTCACCGAGAAGGCCGAATCCAGCAAGGTCCTGACCCCGCCCCAACAGCAGCAGGTAGCCGACACCCTCGAGGACGACGCCCAGCTGATGAGCAACGTCCAGCTCGAAGAACTGCTCGCCGACAAGCCGCCCGCGGCGCGCGAAGAGATCGTCAGCATCAACACCGACGCCCGCCCCCTGGCCCTGCAGATCGCCCTGCTGGTCCCGCTCCTCTCGGCCCTGATCGGCCTGATCCTCTCCTTCCGGATGATGCGCTTACCCGACCCGGCGCCGACCACGGGCGCCGAGCCGGCCAGCCTTTGAGGCGAAAGCCCGCCGTCGAACCAGAGCGTGGTCTGAGTACGGTCCGGTGAACGCGAGGCGCGCATCAAGGGAGAGCATTGGGATGAGACCACTTCGATACTCGATCAACGTCACGCTCGACGGCTGCTGCCATCACGAGGCAGGGCTCCCGCCGGACGATGAGTCGATGCGCTACTGGACCGCTGAGATGGAACGAGCCGATGCCCTGGTATTCGGCCGGGTGACCTACGAGATGATGGAGTCGGCGTGGCGGAAGCCGGCCACGGGCACGTGGCCTGACTGGATGAATGAGTGGGAGATCCCGTTCGCCGAGGCCATCGACCGGGCGAAGAAGTACGTCGTCTCGAGCACGCTGAGCGGGGTCGATTGGAATGCCGAGCTGGTGGGAGGCGACCTGGGGCAAGCGGTTCAGCGGCTCAAGCAGGAGCCAGGCGAGGGCCTGTGGGTGGGCGGCGTGACCCTCCCCCTGGCGTTGGTAGATCTGGGACTGATCGACGAGTACGAGTTCGTTGTGCAGCCGGTCCTTGCCGGACAAGGGCCGACGTTGCTCGCCGGCCTGCGCGAGCGCATCCAGCTCGAGCTCGTCGATCGCCACGAGTTCCGGTCGGGGGCGGTCGCCCTGCGATACCGAAGTGGCCACCGACCTAACGGAGCTGCTGTCGGAACAAACTAAACAGCGAACGTCGAGGTCAGGCGCCGTATTTGGCCCCACAACAGAAGACGCCCCGCCGGGGAGGCGGGGCGCTTCTGGGGTTACTACAGGGAGGAGAGGAGCGGCTGACGGCCAGATGCAGAGCCAGATTTGGCTTGTTAGAACCGAAGATCGCCGGTTGTATCCGGTTCTGACCGGCAGAACTCGTGCGTGGTTGTGGCACCACGGTGGCACGGGGCCGATCAGGAAAGGCCCCACAGCAGCAGCTCCAGGGCGTTCGATGTGGCGAAGCCGAATCGTGCCGATTTGGCGATGGTCGAGCGCGTCGCGGGCTTCGCCTCGCCCAAGTGCCGGTCCTTCGCTGCGCATCGAGCCACCAAGCGTCTTGCGCCCTGTTTAGGGTACTGGCCCGATGGCCAAGTCGATTGCGTTCTTCAACAACAAGGGTGGCGTCAGCAAGACGACCACGTGTTTCAACTTGGGCTGGATGTTGGCCGAACGTGGAAACAAGGTCGTGATGGTCGATGCCGATCCCCAGTGCAACCTCACCGGCATGGTTCTCGATCTGAGTCAAGAGGATGCGCTCGGACGTTTTTACGAGGAGCATCCAGAGCAGAACCTCCGGGACGCCCTTGAGCCCGCATTCTCTTCTCGCCCAAAGCCTCTCGAACCGGTCGATTGCATCGAGGTCGCCGAGCAGGAAAATCTATTTCTCATTCCCGGCCATGTTGGGCTCGCAGAGGATGAGGTATCGCTAGGGATCGCACAGCAGCTGTCCGAGTCGGTCCAGGCGCTTAAGAACCTGCCAGGTAGCTTCTTCCATCTTTTCGAAATCACCGCGGAAAAATATGAAGCGGATTATGTTCTTATTGACCTTAGCCCCGGCCTAGGTTCCATCAACCAGAATCTCGTAGCCACCGCGGATTTCTTTGTGGTTCCGGCAAGCCCAGACGTTTTCTCGGTCATGGCGATCGATTCGCTGGCCAGGGTGGTTCCGCGCTGGGTCAAATGGGCGAGGAGCGCGGCCGAACTCGATGCTCTCGCCCAAGCGGACTATCCGTTCCCCGAGCCCCGCCTCAAGTTTCTAGGGATGATCGTTCAGCGCTATCGCCTGAAGGGCGGGGAGCCGACCGAGGCGTTTAGGGGCTACTTCGAGGAGCTTGACCGCGCAATTGACGACACGCTCCTGCCAGCGTTTGAGGGGGCCGGCTTATTGCTTCCGGGGAAGGAGTACAAGGACGCTGGTTTGGAGGGATCGTTGCGTCTGGCGTCCATCTCCGATTTCAACACTCTGATTGCTAATTCCCAGCAGGCGGGGAAGCCTGTGTTTGCTCTCACCCAGGATGACGTCAAGCGACGGGGCTTTGTCTGGCGAACGCAGAAGGCGAGCATCGAAAGCTTCAAGGAAACCTTCACCCAGCTTGCGGAGAAAGTCGAACTTCTAGCCGCGCTCTGATGCCGACTCGACGGCTTGGGCAATTCGAGGAAGACATCCGCCGAGCACGTGATCTTGTCGCGCTTGGGCAGGCCGTTGGTGGGATTACGAGAGGTCGCGTCGATGCCTCCGACTTGTACCGATTCTCCCTCGCGCAATCTGTCTCGGCGCTGGATTCCTACGTTCATGGCGTCGTTCTGGATCGCGCTGTCGCGATGCTCATGGGAAGACTGGCGGCGGAAGGAAAGCGTTCAAGAGTTGGGCTTCACTTTGGGGCCGTGCAGGAGGTAGTCACCTCCGCAACGGCGGCCGATCGCGAAGTTGCAGCTCGGAGCCTCGTGGCTCAGCGCCTTGCCTTGGAGAGCTTCCAGCGTCCTGACGCGATAAGCGATGCGCTGGCCATGGTGGGGATCTCGTCCCCTTGGAAGACCGCCTTTGGGTCGAATGCCGCGAATACGAAGACGGCCCTAGGCATTGTTGTCCAGCGCCGGCACCAAATTGTTCATAGCTGCGATAACGATCCAGTTGTCATAGGTGCCCTCACGCCCTTGAGCGATATCGACGCCTTGGACGCTGTACAGACTGTTGAGCAGGTTGTCCTCGGGCTCGACCCCCTTCTCTAGCCGCCGGATACCAGCTACCAAACTGCACCATCCCTTCACGCAAATATCACCGTTCGGGTAGCTTCGACCTCCGCGATTGAAGCACCACCTCGTCGGCCGTCAACCCCTTTGGGGTCGGGCGCTGTCGCGCCCTTGACCGCCGGCGGTCCGATGCTGTTGGGCGGGTAGGTCGTTGCCCCCGATGGCCTGCGCTTGCCCGGGCTGTGGCAAGAAACCTGCGCCCGAGACCTCGAAAGGCTACGGACAAAACTGCGGATTCTGAGTCCGCAGCCGCTTCGTTTACCAGTGCGGGAATGAGCCCCAGCCCCGCCGCTGACCACGCA
>CBIHMQ010000014.1:0-19241 GCA_966211075.1 uncultured bacterium | reverse complement strand
GAGCAGCGCGATCTCGAGCGCCATGCGCGCCTCGTCGCCCTCGCGCACGGCGGTCAGCGCGGCGGCGAGCTCGTCGATCGTCCGCACCAGGGTCGCGGCCCCGATCGAGGCCGCCTGCGCCGCGAGGCGGTCGGCGTCGGTCGCGGTGACGACGAAGGTGTCGGGCACCTCCCCGACGGTCTGGATCACCAGCAGGTGGCGCAGGTGCGCGAGCAGGTCGCGCGCGAACTGCGAGGGGTCGCGGCCCGATCCGGCCATCCGGTCGATGGCGACCAGGACGCCCCGTGGGTCCTCCGCGATGACGGCGTCGACGGCGTCGAAGAGGAGCTCGGCGTCGGCGGCGCCGAGCAGCTGGAGCACCGCGTCGAGGCTGACCCGATCGCCGCCGAAGGCGACCAGCTGGTCGAGGGTGCCGAGCGCGTCGCGAAAGCTGCCGGAGGCGGAGCGGGCGATCATCGCCACCGCGCCCTCGTCGACCTCGATCGACTCGGTCGCCGCGACCCGGTTCAGCACCTCGGAGATCTGCTCCAGCGAGGGCCGCTGGAAGTCGAAGCGCTGGCAGCGATCGGCGATCGTCGCCATCACCTTGTGCGACTCGGTGGTGGCGAGCACGAAGACGGTGTTCGGCGGCGGCTCCTCGAGCGTCTTCAGGAAGGCGTTCCAGGCCTCTTTGGTGAGCATGTGCGCCTCGTCGAGGATGTAGACCTTCCAGTGGCCGCCCGCCGGTGCGTAAGCGACCCGCTCACGGAGGTCGCGGACGTCGTCTACGGAGCGGTTCGAGGCGGCGTCCATCTCGATCACGTCGACCGAGGTCCCGGCGGCGATCGTCACGCAGGACTCGCATTCCCCGCAGGGCGTCACCGTCGGCCCGCCGCGCTCGCAGTTCAGCGATCTGGCCAGGATCTTCGCCATCGAGGTCTTGCCCGTCCCGCGCGACCCGACGAACAAATAGGCGTGATGAACCTTGTCCTGCTCGACCGCGTTGCGGAGCGTGCGGACCACGTGCTGCTGGCCGACCACCTCGGCGAAGGAGCCCGGGCGGTGGCGTCTGTAGAGCGAAGTCGACTCGTTCATCAGGACTCGAGCCAGTGTATCCACGCCCCGAGCCCGCCCCCGGTACGGTGCGCGCGTGCCACCGAGGGTCTCCAGCTGGCTCGTGCCGGCCGCCTGGGTCGCCGCGGTGACGGCGGTTCTGCTGCTGCTCTTCCCGGTCGGGTTCCCCAACTACGACACGATCTACGCGCTCGTCTGGGGGCGGGAAATGGCGCACGGGATGAGCCCCGACATGGGCGCCGCGCTGGCCCCCACCCCGCACCCGCTGACTGAGCTGATCGGGCTGGTGACGACGCCGCTCGGCGACGGCGCGATCACGGTGACGATGGTCGTCGCCTACGCCTCGCTGGGCCTGACCGGGTTCTTCGTCTACCGGCTCGGCTCGCTCTGGTTCGACCGCTGGGTCGGCGGGGTCGCCGCCGCCTTCGTCCTCACCCGCGCCCCGTTCCTCTCCAACGGCCTGCGCGCCTACATCGACCTCCCCTACATCGCCTTCTGCCTTGCCGCGCTGCTGGTCGAGGCGAAGCGCCCCCGCGCCGGCTGGCCGGTCCTGGCGCTGCTGGCCCTCGCCGGCCTGCTGCGCCCCGAGGCGTGGCTGTTCGCCGGGGTCTACTGGCTGTACCTGGCGTTCGAGCCCTGGCCGGTCCGCTGGCGCCGCGAGCGCTCGACCGCCGAGCTCGTCTGGCTGGCCGCCCTCGCCGCCGCCGGGCCGGTGCTCTGGGTCGCCTTCGACGCGATCACCACCGGCGAACCGCTCTACTCGTGGATTGGGACGCAGGAAACCGTCGAGACGCTGGAACGCCACACCGGCCCGGTCGACCTCTTCCTCTGGGGACCGCGGGCGCTCGGCGAAGTGCTGCAGTGGCCGGGGATGGTCGGCGCCCTCGGCGGCGTCGTCTTCGGCTTCCTCTTCCTGCGCCGGCGCTCGGCGCTGGGGATCGCCGCCGCGGTCCTCGCCCTCGGCGCCTTCGCCCTGGTCGCCGTCGGCGGCCTGGCGATCCTCGCCCGCTACACGATGCTGGCCGCGGCGATCCTCTCGATCTTCGTCGCCCTCGCCCTGCTCGGCTGGCGGCTGCTCCCGGCCGGCCACCCGGGCCGCCGCCCCTGGCAGGCGCTAGCCGCGGTGGTCGCCCTGATGACGGTGCTGTGGCTCCCGAACCAGTGGGACCTCGACTCGCGCGTCGACACCGACCTCACCAACCAGGCCCGGGTCGAGAACGACCTCAGCGATCTCGTCGACGACGGCGCCTTCGAGCCCCTCTGCGGCCCGATCGCCGTCCCCAACCACCGCGCCGTCCCCCGCCTCGCCTTCGGGCTCGACGTCAGGCCGAGCGACGTCGTCAGCGCCAGCGAGGAAGGCGTGCCCCGCCGCGGCTACTTCGTCGCCCCGGCCAGCCCCTTCGTGATCCACAACTTCATCCTCGACCCCAACGACCCGACCGACCCCTCCTTCCCGGTCCCGGCCGGCTTCGAGCGCGTCGCCGCCAACGACTCCTGGATCGTCTACCGCCGCTGCTAGCCGCCGCGCTCGACGGCGGTGACGGCGGCGTGGGTCTCGGCGGCGAGGTCCGGGTCGGCGAGGTCGAGGCCGGGCGGCAGCTCGACGTGGAGGTCGTCGGAGGGGTCGAGGCGGACGCGGAGCTCGGCGGCGCGCGAGTCGAGCACGTGGCCGCCCCGCTCGCGGTCGGCGTCGATGAAGTGCAGGTGGTAGCCGGCCACCTCGATCCCCTCGACGTAGGCGGGGAAGCGGAAGCCGAGCATCGTCCCCTCGACGTCGGCGAGCTCGAAGACGTGCTGGTCGGCGACGACCTCGGTGAGCGGGCGGTAGGGCGGGTCCTGCGCCGGGACCGACCGCGCCCGGACCAGCTCGAACCGCCCGTCGAGCCGGATCGCGCACGAGGAAGCTCCGGCCGGGGCCAGCTCGTCGATCCGCGCCAGCAGGTCATCGTGCGAGAGCGGGCCGCCGAGCCGCGCGTCGACGGTCGGCTCGAAGCGGGTCACCACCGCGAACGGGGTCCGCGCCTGCGGCGGCACCGAGTGGACCCGACCCCCGACGTCGGCCCGGTAGAAGCGGCCGTCGAGGGCGATCATCTCGCCGTCGAGCCGGTTCAGCGTCCCCAGCCCGAGGTCGCCGTGCGCGGCCAGCTCGGCGAAGCTGAGGTCACCGTCGTAGGCGCCGGCGAGCAGCGCCCCGATCGTCGACGCCTGGAAGAGCACGTGGTCCTCCCGCTCCTCGTGCAGGTCGGCGCGCCGCATCGACTCCACGTGCAGCGACCTGATCCAGCGCTCGTCGAGCATCGCGGCAGTCTCTCAGGCGGCGCCGCGCCAGCAGCGTCGGCGTGCAAGCATCGGGACCGATGGCGGCGATCGAGCTCAACGGCGTCGTCAAGCGCTTCGGCCCGATCACCGCGGTCGACGGCCTTGACCTCGAGGTCCCGGAGGGGATCTGCCTCGGCCTGCTCGGCCCCAACGGCGCCGGCAAGTCGACGACGATGCGGCTGCTGACCGGCCAGGCGATCGCCGACGCCGGCACCCTGCGGGTGCTCGGCTACGAGCTGCCGGGCCAGTCGAAGCCGGCCCGAGCCGAGATGGGCGTCGTCCCCCAGCTCGACAACCTCGACGTCGACGTCACCGTCGAGGACAACCTCGCCGTCTACGCCCGCCTCTACCGGGTCCAGGACGTCGGCGCCGCGGTCGGCCGCGCCCTCGACCTGGCCCGCCTCCGCGACCGCCGCCGCGACGCCGTCGACAAGCTTTCGGGCGGGATGCGGCGGCGCCTGCTGCTCGCCCGCGGCCTCGTCCACGAGCCGAAGCTGGTCCTGCTCGACGAGCCGACGGTCGGCCTCGACCCGCAGATCCGCACCGAGCTGTGGACCCTGATCGGCGACCTCAAATCGCGCGGCACGACGATCCTGATGTCGACCCACTACATCGAGGAGGCCGAGCGGCTCGCCGACGAGGTGGCGGTGATGCACCAGGGCCGGATCATCGCCCGCGGCCGCCCCGCCGACCTGATCGCCGAGCACGCCGGCACCCACACCGCCGAGGTCTACGCGCCGCCGCAGCGGCTCACCGAGCTGCGCGCCGCCGCCGAGTCGGCCGGCCTGCGGGTGCGCCCGGCCGGGCCGGCGATCGCGATCGTCGGCTCCGAGCGGGCCGCGGACGGCGAGGTGCCCGAGGACGCGGTCGTCCGCGCCGCCACGCTCGAGGACGTCTTCGTGCTGCTGACCGGCGAGGAGGCGGAATGAGCGTCGAGGCCCAGGCCGCCGCGCCTGCCCGCGGCGCCCGGACGATGCGCCGGCTCGAACCGGCGGCGATCGCCGGGGTGATGAGCCGCGAGGTCGCCAACTTCCGCACCTACTGGCGCGGCACGACCTTCTCCAGCGTCCTCGAACCGATCGTCTACCTGCTCGCCTTCGGGCTCGGCCTCGGCGCCACCCTGGTCGACGAAGTCGACGGCATCCCCTACATCCAGTTCGTCGGCACCGGCATGGTCGCCACCGCGGTGATCTTCTCCAGCGCCCTGCCGGCGATGTTCGGGACCTTCGTCAAGCACCGCTTCCAGAACACCTACGAAGCGATCCTGGCGGCGCCGGTCGACGTCGACGAGCTGGTCAGCGCCGAGATGCTCTGGATCGGGGCCCGCGCCGCCGTCTACGGCTGCGTGCCGCTGATCGTCACCTTCTTCTGGGGACTCGACCCGGCGCCGGGGATGCTGCTGGTGCCGATCTTCTGCTTCGTCACCGCGCTCGGCTTCGCCGGCTTCGGGGTGGCGATGGCGGCCACCGTCGCCAAGATCGACCAGTTCAACTACGTGACGGCGCTGTTCGTGACGCCTCTCTTCCTCGTCGCCGGCACGTTCTTTCCGATCAGCGGCCTGCCCGAGGGCGTCCAGGTCGTCGCCCAGGCCAACCCGCTGCACCAGCTGGTCGAGCTGGTCCGCGGCGGCGCCTTCGGCTTCGAGGCGGTCGACCTGCTCCGCTTCGCCTTCCTGGTCGCCTTCGCGCTCGTCACCTGGCGCGTCGCGATCGGCCGCATGCGCGCCCGCCTGATCGACTAGCGCTGTCGAGCTTTTCCTTGCCATAGGGCGGAAAAACTCGACAGCGCAGATATGGACCGTGCACCCGCCTTCGAAGCGAGGTCACCGGGCGTGTCCGTCGTTTTAGGCTCTTGCCGGGCTCACCTGCGGCACCCGCGGCATCCGCTTAAGGCTGCTTCCTTCCGGACCTGACCTGATTCGCGTGCCCACGTCGCGCAGGACCCGGCCGTCAGCGCCGCCCGCGGCGCACTGACCCCGACGGCCAGCCCCTCGGAACGGGTTTCGGCCCCGCTAGAGCGGATTGCGGGTTACAGGGCACCGCTGATTCCCCGCCTAGCACGGTCCACTGGTGATCCTACCCGGACCGGCTTAGGATCACCGCCTTGACCGCCCTGCCGATAGCCGCCGTCGAGATCGACACCGGCTCCTTCTTCGCGATCGTCGTCGTCGCGGCGCTGTCGGCGATCCTCGTCGCAATGGTCCCGAAGCGCTTCGCGCCGCCGGTCGTGGTGCTGGAGCTGGTGCTGGGGATCGCGATCGGCCCCGAGGTGCTGAAGCTCGCCCACACCGACGAATTCGTTGATTTCTTCTCCAACCTCGGCCTCGGGATGCTGTTCTTCTTCGCCGGCTACGAGATCGACTTCGAACGGGTCCGTGGCAGGCCGCTGCGGCTCGGCGCCTGGGGCTGGGTGCTCTCGGTCGGGCTCGCCTTCGGGATCGGCGGCATCCTCGCCGGGGTCGGGGTCATCGTCTCCGTCGTCTACACCGGGGCGGCGATGGCGACCACCGCGATCGGGACCCTGATCCCGATACTCCGCGACGGCGGCGAGCTGAAGACCCGCTTCGGGACCTTCCTCCTGGCCGCCGGGGGCGCCGGTGAGTTCGGGCCAATTCTGCTCGTCACCCTCTTCTTTTCGGCCGAAAGCCCGCTGCACGAGGCGGCGATCCTGATCGCCTTCGTGATCCTGGCGATCGCCGTCGCCCTGTTCTCGGTGCGGCTCGCCGGGCGGGGCTGGCCGGCCCTGGAGCGGACGCTGGAGGCGAGCAGCCAGCTGGCGGTGCGGGTCACGGTGGTGCTCGTCTTCGGGCTCGTGCTGTTGGCAGGCGAGCTCGGCCTCGACGTCCTGCTCGGCGGCTTCGTCGCCGGCCTGATCACGCGGCTCGCCCTGAAGGGCCACGAGCTGGCCGTCTTCGAGTCGAAGCTGACCGCGGTCGGGTTCGGCTTCTTCGTGCCGTTCTTCTTCGTCGCCAGCGGCATCGCCTTCGACCTCGACGCGCTCGGCTCGGTCGAAGCGATCGCCAAGCTGGCGATGTTCTTCGCCTTGTTCCTCATCGTGCGGGGCGTCCCGGCGCTGCTGCTCTACCGGGGCGCGCTCGGGCTGCGGGACCGCGCCGCGCTCGCCTTCTACTCGGCGACGGAGCTGCCGCTGGTGGTGGCGATCACGACGATCGCGGTCGAGTCCGGCCAGATGCACTCCTCGACGGCGGCCGGACTGGTCGGCGCGGCGATGCTCTCGACCCTGGTCTTCCCCTTCGTCGGCGCGGCGCTGCGCTCGGGAGCCGACCCGGAGCGAGAAGCGGAACCGCCGGACGAGCAGGGCCCCTCCCCGCTCGGGGAGGGGCCCGTCGCCCAGCCGGGGCTGGCGGGTTAACGACGAATCAGCGCCCGGCTCCGGTAGAGCGTGGCCTTCGCGGGGCCGGCCTTGACGGATTCGCGAACCAGCAGCCGCTTGCGCTTCGCGATCCGCTTCTTCGCCTTCCGCTTGACGCGGAGGACGATCCGCTTGCTCTTGCCCTTCGCGACCTTGACGGTGCGCCTGGTGGTCGCCGGCTTGCGGCGGTTGAGCATGCCCTGGGCGACGATCCGGCAGGCGCGGCCGACGGCGGCCGGGCAACTGACCTTGGCGAAGAGGCGCTTGCCCTTCATGACCACGGGGGCCGTGCTGGCGCCGCGGCGCAACAGGGACCGCAGTCGCGCGTCGCTGAGGCTGCTGAACTTGCCGGAGCCAGCGGCGCCGCCGTTACCGCCGGCGCCGCCGCTGCCTCCCTTGGCACTGCTACCGCCGCCGCTGCCACCACCGCCGCCGGTGGTGGTGGACGACCCGACCGTGAGCGCGATGTTGTCGAAGCGCAGCGCGGCGGAGCCGAGCAGGCCGACGTTCGCGACAGAGGAGCTGGTTTCGGTGCTGACGGCGATCGCGTAGTTGTGTCCAGCGACGAGCGTCGCCGCGCCGCTTTTGCCGGCGAACGATTCTTCGGAGCCCGCCACCGAGTCGGTAAGGACCGTAGTGCTGGTGCCCGTACTGAGATCGGCCAGCGTCACCGCATAGGTCGCCGAGGGCGTCAGGTCGAGCAGCGAGGCGGTGCCCAGCTCGCGTTCCAGGCGCAGCGAAGCGGCGCCGCCTTCGGCCGCCGTGAAGGTCGGCGAGACGAACGAGAGCTGGGATTTGAACAGCCCGCCGAGGTTGGCGACGATGGTCGATTCGGCCGCGAAAGAACCGGCCGGATGGCCGTTGGCGGCGTCGTAGCCCCCGCTCGCGGTGCAGAGGCCGAGCAGGCCGAGCAGGCCGATGTTGCAACTCGGTTCGCCGGTGACGTGCCAGCCTTCGGCACCGCCGCTGAAGGCGCCGCCTCCGGGGGGATAGGTGCTCGCTGCCCTGGCGGGTCCAGCGAAGAGCAGACAGAGCGCCGCCACCGCCGCCAGGAACGGGATGACGAGTGGCGCTCTCGGGGTGAGTTTTGCGGATCGCATCCGGGTACTCCTTGTTGGCCGGGCAGCGGTTCCGCCCGATGCCTACATACTTAATATTTAGGTCCTGAATACCTAATTTTATGGACGACTATTCTAATCCGACGTACCTCTTCGGAATTCCGATCAGGTAGCCGCCAGCTCCCACCTCCGCTGCCGGCCGCGTAATATCCGCCTCTCCCGGGCGCGTAGCTCAGTGGGAGAGCGCTCGCTTCACACGCGAGAGGTCGCTGGTTCGAAACCAGCCGTGCCCATCAGATCGTCAGCGGTAGAGCCGAAATCCGGGGGGTGGTTCTAAACCACCTCTGCCCACTCCACCGGGCGCCAATTGGACTGCAGGCGACTCGCCTACACCCGCAGACTACCCAGCGCATCGGTCGAAGCCCGGAGGAAGGGCAGCTAGACCAAGGGACCCGCGCAGCGGCCCGGCCCGGCCGTCCTGCGGGCCGGGCCGGGAATCGGCAATGGCTACGGAAGCACTCGGAGCCGAACCGATGGTGAAAATCCTTCCTCGTACGGCAACCCGCTTTGCGCCGGTACCTGGGCGCGCATCGTGAACGTCGTCGGCCGGACAGTCCGCGTGAGCCGGTACCGCAACCGATAGGTGCCGCCGTCCCGCGTCCGGTAGCGGCGGAAGGCCCGCCATTTCTTCCCGTCTTTGACTTGGAGGACGACGACGACGTTCTCGTTGTGGGGACCGGGGATCGAGCCCGTCCAGACAGCGAACTGCTTGTTGTGGACCGTCTTGCGCCGGAGCTTCAACGTCGGCCGCACGACGGTCCTGATCGTCGCGCTGGCGGACTGTTCGCGCTGGTCTGCCCGGAAGCTCGCCATCAGTTCACGCGAGGGTCCGGCGCCGACCGGGAACCGATAGCGGCCCCTGCCATCGGTAAGGGCCATTCCTAGGAACTCCCGGCCCTGGTCAGTGACGACCCGGCTCCAAACGCAGATGCCGGCGCCGGGCTTCCGGGCTCCCCGCAGCTCGCCCGTCAGGGCCGCGCCTTCGCCCTCCTTGACGACAAGGCTGCGATCGAGCCCGTCGCCGAACCCGGCGCTGAGCCCGTCGCCGCCGCCCACGTCGGAGCGGACGCACTCGTAGGCCAGCGGTGCCGTCGTCGCCACGCCGGCATTGCCTTCGGCGTCTTCCAACCAGACGCGGACCCTGTAGGTGCCGGCCGCAGTCGGCGTCTTCAGGTTTGCGATCGAGTGAGGGGCGCTGCCCTTCTCGGTCCGAGTCGGCACGACGACCTTGCCGTCGTCGTCGGTCACTTGGTAGTTGACGGCGACAATCGGCGAGCCGCTGTCGGGGACGTTCTGCCAGGTCAGGTCAAAGCCCTCGGCCGCCCTGGTCGTGGTCGGCAGCGTCACCGAGAGCGCCTGTGGCGCAGCAGGTGGCGTCGTGTCCCTTGGCAGCGGCACCGTCGCCGCAGAGCCGACGTTTGACTCCTCGTCTTCGAGCCAAACGCGGGCCTTGTAGCTGCCGGCCGCGCTCGGCACGTCGAGTGCCGGGATCGCCTTGATGCCCTCGCCGCTCACGATCGTCTTCGGCGTCACGACCTCCCCGGCGCCGTTGATCACTTGGTAGTTGGCGGCGACGATCGGCGAGCCGCTGTCGGGGGCGTTCTGCCAGCGCAGGCGATATCCCTGAGCTGGCCCCCAGGTCGCTGGGCCGACCGCTTCAAGACTCTGCGGCGCTGCCGGCGGCGTCGTGTCCCGGGGGACCGGGACGGTAGCCGGGTTCCCAACGAACCCCACAGCGTCCTCCAACCAGAGGCGCACCCGGTAGGCGCCCGCCGCTTTCGGCAGGTCGATGCCCGAAACTGCATTCGGGTTAGTCGCCGCGATCCTGCGCTCCGGCATGACGACCTCGCCGGCCGCGTTTACCACGTCGTAATGGACTGCCGCGATCGGGCTACCGCCGTTCGGAGGGAGCTGCCAGCGACTGCCAATGCTCCGCAGGTAGCGGCCCGGATCGGCGCTGGTCACTTCGAGCTGCGCGGGCACTCCGGGTGCCGTGTTGTCGGTCAGGATCGTACGTTGGTCGCAGGAGGCGCCGCCGGTCCCGTAGAGGCCGACATACTGCGCGTAGTCCTGCGTACACGCTTGCAGCGTGTGGGCTCCATCGGAGAGGTTGGCGCTGTTGAAGGTGTAGGCGCGGTTGATGCCCTCCGCGACCGCGCAGGGCTGGAACACGCGGGCAAAGTCCTGGTTCACCTGCGAGTAGCCCACGTTGCATTCGCCCGTGGCGAAGTGGTTGACCACCCAGTGATCGGCGTTGTCGATCCGGATGCGCTCCATTGCGATGCCGCTGCCCAGCTCTGACCACACGAAGCTCGCCGTCCGGGTCCCCCGGACCCAGGCGCCCGACATGAGCGCCGGGTCGCTGTTGGTCAGCCAGGTCTGCGGCGTCCAGTTGTCAGAGAGGGTCAGCACCATCGTGTTGAAATCGACAGCGTTCCAACCGCTCGTGTCGCAACCGGCAGGGCGCATGCAGGTCAACTCAGCGACGAAGCGGCGGTAGCTACCCCACCCGGAGAACGGCCACATGTGAGAGCCGAACGTAGAAGTTGGCCACCAACTGATCCCTGAGTTGGAAGCGTTGGTGCCCTGCATGAGAATGTTGTGCGGGTTGCTGCCATCGACGCCTTCCGCCCAGTACCGACCCCGCCAGCCGTCGCGGAACTCCCCCGGCATCCGCGTGTAGCCGCCGCCGGCCAGGATCGAGACCCAGGGGCTCGCCGTCCAGGACGCCTGCGCGTAGGCGGTGTTGGCGGCGCCGCCACCGCCCTGCTTCTCATAGATCCGCAGGAACGCCGCGTCTCCGGCGGGATCGCCCGCAGGGCCGCAGTAGTTCTCTACGTTGAATAGGCCCGGCGAGTTGGTCTGAGTGTCGAAGCTGTTCGAGCCGTTGTTAGCGGCGCACAGCACCATCTTGTAGACGGCGGCGTTGGCCGTCGCCGCGCAGACGGCGGCGACGATCATCGTCAGCGCCATCAGGCATAGGGCTACCGTGACCTGTCGGCTGACAGGTCCGCTCGATCGAGAGGACATATCCCGCTCCTTTTGAGTTCCTGCCGATCGGGCTCAGGGACGGCGCTTTCGTCCGTCCCGCCTGTCCGAAGGGGCGCGCATTCCCCAGCCTGCGACGCTGCCCCGGACAGTGGGCGTTCCTGATCTGGCTATCTGAGGACACAAACATCGGGGTACGTCCAACGGAGCGGAGGGACGCCCCCGGATATTCGTTTAGTCCTCCTTTGGTCGAGCAGTTCTAGCTCTCGATGCGCTCGACAACTAGGCGGCCGTTGAAGGGGCGTTCAGCTTTCGTCTTGGGGGTTGAGTTCAGCCAGAGCGGCGTTGCAACTTGCAAGCACCAGCGATGCGGCTACTGCATCCGGGTCATCGGCTGGGCGGCCTACTTCGATTCTTTGAAACTCGATCATCTCGTCCCGCAGCCACGAGAAGATCCGCTTCGCGTCCTCAGCGCATAGTTCCAGCTCGACCTCAGCATTGGCGGGCTCCAGTCCGATGTCGCCTAGGAGTAGGTCGAGGCAATCCTGAGTCTGCCGACACCTTCGCTCGGCCCTCTCGAAGTGACCTTGATCTACCAGGAGAGGTATGTCCCCAGACATGTTCAAAAAGGCCAAGAGCATGCCGCGAAGCGCCTCGCGACGCTCGCCATTGAGCTTGATCCTCATGGACGATCACTCGGTAGGGGCGCCCGTCCGCAGCAACCAGAACGACCGCGTTCCGGGCGCCCCCAACCGCTCCTTGCCAACTGGAAACCGCCGGGAGAAATTCGCCGCGCTGAAGTCGACGCTGGCGACCGAAAACGGTTGTCCTTGCTGGCAAGTCTCATAGTGTCGAAAAGCCGCCCGCGTCTATGCTCGGTCTTCCCCGTCCGGCTCGTCCTCGCCGATCTTGATCGTGGCTGCCTCTATGCAGCCCTGTCCCGCGAGAGAGCCTGCGACGAGGACGGCGACCCCCCCTCGAAGGCGGGGCAAGTCGTTGCCCACCAAGCTCGGGGGCGCCTCAACTTGCTGTGGAGCCGAGCCGCCGTTTCCGTGCTTTAGCGGCACGGCGACCAGCATCCGCAACCTTGCCTCCCCTTCCCATGAGGAATCTTCCACGGCGTCCGCGACGAGAACGCCCGAGACGACCACATAATTGAGAGGGTCGCCCCCGGCCCCGGTGGCCAGCCTCGGTCGCTCTGCTCCTGGCGCGGGCGGATCAACACGTCGCGCGAGGTCGCTGTCATCCCGAGTACGACGCAAGCACCCTTCTCGGCGAGGCAGACGACTCACAACTCACCCGGAGACGAACCCGGTTCGCATTCAGCCCCGCCACCCCTCAACCCGCCCTGGCGAATCAATCTCGGCCAGCGCTCGGTTACAGGTCTCGATCAGGAATTCATTCGCTTCTTTGTTCTCACGCAGCTCGACTCGCTCGCTGTCTTCTCCGGCATCCCTCTGCCGAGCAATCTCTCGGTGGCGGATAAGCACTCGCTTCAGAAGCTCAGTTGGGAGAGCCAGCGGAAGCTCTTTGCTTCCTTCCTCCTCCTCCCATCCCAGACAGTCATTCAACATCTGTAGATCGTCGGCGAACTCTCCGCCTAGACGCCGGGCCTCATCGAACTTGCCAGATCGTGCATAAAGCCACACATCAGAGATCCCCGGTAGGCGGTCGAAGATTTGATCGCGAAGCGCGTTGCGCTGGTCGGGCGTCAGAACAATTGCCATGTCACTTCAAGACATAGAACTTCTCGTATGAGCCCCTGACCTGACGTTGGTGCGTCTTCTGAACCAAGTCGGCTTCTCTCAACGTTTTCAGGTGGTAACTGACAGTCGGCAGACCCTGACTAGAAAGATCCAGGCGTTGAAGCACTTCGTCCTGCCTATCCAGCCGCTGTAGCTCGGTCGCGGAGAGAGGTATTCGCTTCTCGTCCATTGCTTCCAGGATTGAAACCCTAATCGGGCTCACAAACGCATGTGCCACGCGGCGCCAGTCGATTGCGGAAGCAGCATCGTCGGTCATCAAACTTCCATTCTGCATCGGGGAGGTGTGGGGGATGGTGTTGTTGGGGTCAGCCGAGCGGCTACCGGCAGGAAAGAAGGGGGTGTTTTTCCCCCTTTAGTTGTTCGCTACTACGGGGTACATCAGACCTCGCCAAGCCGGTAGCCGCCAACCACACCCCGGACCAGACAGGAAGGGTGTGATTCATCTCGGCTGACTGTTTGAACACTTCCACACCGCTTCCCTGCGGTCCATACCGAATTCTCGAAGGAGGATTACTGGTCGACCGGTTTTTCTCGAATGGCAGGTGCGGGTTCGGGACGGCTTCGGGGGTATCCGAAACTCGTCACGACGAAGGTCCCCCCGTCATCGCCGCTGCTGGCTCGACGGTTCGCGGCTTCCGCCTCGATCTCACGGATGCGAAGCCACGAGCGGTCCTGCTCATCTGCGAGGTCGCGGCGGCCCGTCTCGTCGAGCGTGATCCGATTCCAGGCGAGCATCACCAAGGGGTCGGCGGCGAGCTTCCCGGCCGAAAGCGCTGCCATCGCCTCGGCCATGCTGTCTTGGAGGACGAGGGCCAAGGTCGCCTTCCGCTCCTCCTCAGTGAGTTCCGCGAATTCCTCGCTGGTGTATTCCGGAAGCTCGACAACGCGATAGACGTTCTGGATGACGTTGCCAGTACGGCGCGTGTCGGCAACCTCGATCGAGCCTGACGCCAACAGCTCTTCGACGTGGTAGGTCAGGTTGCTGAGGGGTAGCCCGAGAATGCGCGACAGCTCGGCGGTGGTGCGTGGACCCTCGTGGAGAGCGGTGAGGATTTCGATCCTGATGCGGTGGGCGAGCGCGAAGCTCAGCGCTTCTTCCACGCTCCGACCGCTGGTTCCTCGAAGCACCGTCGCAGGTGTCGCCATGACATTCCTCCTTCGTTTTACGGGCGTCTCGTAGTCAGACGATCCCGAGCATATGGCTAGGCGCGGTCCCGTGATTTCTGTGCGGAAGGGATATGCCAGTCACTTAGGCAGCTTTTAGCATTCGCCCTCTCCCTGGCGGCTCACGCCGGGCCTAGTGCGGGAGAGGGGGTGAGGGCATGAAGATCGCGCTGATCGCGCAGGTCGTACCGACCGTGCGCATCGTCAAGAACTCCTAGTACGGGAGCAGAGGGAACAGGGCCGGTCCTGGCTCTGTCGGGACCGGCCCTTTCCTTGTGACAGGGAAGACTGCCGACCCCTCAACAATACCTGGAACATGTAAAAGATTACATGGCGATCGAGGTCTTCAGAGTGGACGATGCGGGGCCGTGGGCAATCTGTCCAGAAATGTGAAGGCTGCCCGCAACAAGCGCGAGTGGACGCAGGAAGAACTGAGCCAGTGCAGCGGAGTCCAAGCCGGCGAGATCAGCAGGATTGAGGCAGGTAAGCGCGACCCGCGCGTTTCGACGGTTGAAAAGCTCGCCCGCGCCCTCGGTCTATCTCCCGGTCGATTGCTCGACTAGCGGCTCGCGACGCAGATCGGCCGCGTCGATAACCGGCACCTTCACACAGCGGCCCGCCTCGATCCCGAAGACGCCGCCACTGATCCGGGGCGGTGTCCAGGTGATCCCGCCGAGCAGGGCGCTCACATCGCCCCGGAGGACGGCGGCGAGCTTCAGGAGCGTGTCGGCGCGCGGCACCCGCTCGCCGCGCTCCAGCTGGCCGACCGCTGTGCGGTGAAGCGCGGCGAGGTCGCCAAGCGCTTCTTGGCTGATGCCAGCAGCTAGACGCCGAGCGGCCAGGTTGAGTCCGAAGCGTCGGGCGAAGGCGGCGCGGCTTCGCGCCCCTCCTTAGTCCTCGCCATCAGCCCGCCCGCCGCGTCGCCGCAGGGAGCCGTATCCCGCCAACGTAGAAGCCCTGCCGCTTGGGAGTGCCGGGGTGCCAGGCGATGCCGTCGATCAGGACCGAGGGCTCGACGTTGACGCCGCTTGCGAGCTTGACGATCGAATCGAGGCGCGGAAGACGCGCGCCGTTCTCCAACAGACCGATCGCGGTGCGGTGCATGTCGCAGACCAAGCTCAGCTCTTCCTGGGAGTAGTCGGCTCGGCGCCGGGCGCGACGCAGGTTGCGGCCGAAGTGCTCGGCCAACTCGCGGGGGTATTCGGCCATCGACATCAGGCAACGTCCAGGGCAGCGAAGTAGAGGGCCGCTCGGGTCGGCGAGAGAAGGCGCCCCTCGCGGTAGACGAGGCCCGCGCCGATCAGGTCTTTGAGCGCGTTTTCAGCCGCGATGCGCGGGGTTTCGCTCAGGTCCGCGTGGAGAACCAAGACCAGCTCGTCAAAGCTGAGGCGGACCGGGTGTTCGTCAATCAGCATTGAGAGGACGACGGACTGGTTCCTGCGATCGTCTTCGATGGGCGAGTCGGGATCGTCGCAATCCATAAAGTGCGAGATAGCCATGAGGAGCCTGCCTCCTTGTGGTCAGGCGGCCCGTCGCGTCTCCGCGCGGCGGGTCGCCGCTTATGTCATGGGGAGCCAGGCTAGCAGCTTCTGTGGGGTATAGACCCCACAGACTCAATCGCCACGGATGATTTCGGCGACGTGGCTGTAATTGAGACCCGTCTCGTCGGCGATATCGCGAACCGTAAGACCGTCGTTCTGCGCCTTGGCGAATCGCGTGCGACGTGCCGCCCGCGCCTCCGCGCGTTCGCGCTGAATGGCCTCCTGCGCGCGTTCAAATTCCGCCTGAGCGCGTCGCACGTCGTCGCGGGCCTTCTGCTTTCGGTCGCGAGGCATCGGCGCAGACTATTCGGCTGCTCGACCCCTCGGCGCCCCGGAACGCCTTCGATCTTCGGGCGCTCGGGGAGGCTGAATCTACGGGTGCTCTCTAGGGGGTCATTGGGTCACCGGGCGTTCCCACTCTGGCCGCTGCATTCTGCCCTCGGCGCCGATCGGCGCAAGGTCGCTGCGCTCCCCCCCTCCGCTTCGCTCCGGTGCGCCTCGCGTCGTCCTCGGACTGATTGCGCTTACCAGGGCGGGTCAACGACCTGCCGTGCACAAGCCGGAGGTCTGAGCCATGAGCCGCAGCACTTCAACGCCATCGCCGAGAGCATCCGCTTCCGCTACCTCGCCCGTGAGCGAGATGCGGGAGAGAAGAACGCCATCAAGTTGGTCGCCGAAGACCTGGCCGTCACCTTCAAGGAGGTCAACCCGAGCTTCGATCGCGGGCGCTTCCTCACCGCCTGCGGCATCGAGTAGCGGGGGTCGCCCAGCAGGGGCGCTGCGGACTGCGCCCCTGCTGCTTCGCGGGTCGCCGGCTCGGCCGGTCGGCCGGTCGGCCGGGGGAAAGCTCACCCCGATCGCCTTCTAACGTCGATCTGCTCCCGCAGATCGACGCTCGCTATTGGCTCCTCTGCCTTCGCAGACTGAGCCATCGAAGCTCGTACCGAACGAGCTTCGACCAGCTCGCAGAGATGGAGCGCTTGCTTACGCAAGCGCCCGAAACCTCAACAGCCCGACAGCCGACACACTATGAACGGGAACTCCCGTTCGTACTTTCCGGGGGCGCTGCGGCCCCCGGTTTGACGCCTCCCCCCGATGGTCGGCGTCACGAAGATCCAGCGCGGGAACGCTGGATATTGGCTCGCAGCCGTCGCCGAAGGCGGCGACGACTACTACACCAAGCCGGGCGAGGCGCCCGGCGAGTGGATCGGCGACCTTGCCGCCGATCTCGCCCTGGCCGGCGAGGTCGATGCCGCCAGCTACAGCCAGATTCTTGAGGGCACCGACCCGATCAGCGGGTCGCAGCTCCTCAAGCGCCCGGACACCCGCTATCGCCAGCGCCCGGACGGAACCGAGAAGCGGATCGAGCCGGTCCTTGGTTACGACGTCCGCTTTTCCGCGCCGAAGTCGGTCTCGATCCTCTATGCCCTCGGCGACGAGGCCACGCGCGAGCGCGTGGTCGCGATCCTCAACGATGCCGTACGCGAGGGCGTTGCCCACCTTGAGCAGAACGCCTGCTACGTCCAGCGCGGCGAAGGCGGCAAGGAACTCGAACGCGGAACCGGGTTCGTCGGCATGGCGTTCCGCCACCGCATGAGCCGTGCCGGCGATCCCGCCCTGCACACCCACGTCGTCGTCTCGAATATGACCCGCGCCGCCAAAGACGGCAAGTGGCTGTCGATCGCCAGCCCACCAGCCCGCTCACCGCTCTGGCTGCACGCCAAACCGGCCGGCGTCGTCTTCCAGGCCAGCCTTCGCGCCGGTCTCGTCCGCGAGTTCGGGGTCGATTTCACCGACGTGAAGAACGGCTACGCGGACGTGGCCGGAATCCCCCGCGCGGCGATCGACGCCCTCAGCACGCGCTCGCGAGAAATCGCCGAGTGGCTTGAGCAGCACGGCGCCGAGGGGGCGGCCGCAGCCGAGGTGGCCGCCTACAAGACCCGCGACGCCAAGGACTTCGACGTGGCCGAAGACGAGCGCCGGGGCGAGTGGATCACCACGGCCGAGCCCCACGGCGTCAGCCCCGAGACGGTCGGCGAGCTGGTCGCCAGCGGAAACCCCCGAGAGCCGCGCCGCGCGACCGAAGCCGACCTTGACGCCGCGCTCACTCGGCTGGAGGAGACGAAATCCCACTTCGACCGGCGCACTCTCCTCGGCGCCATCGCCGATCAGCTCCCCGAGGGGGCCGATCGCGAGGAGCTGGACGCCGCCGTTGACGCCGTGCTGGGCAGCGACCGGATCGTCTGCCTGCACTGGAACGAGGACCCCTTGATCTTCGACACCTACACGACCCCGAAGGTTCAGACGATGGAGAACCGCCTAATCGACGCGGCCCAGGCCGGCACCGCTGCTGAGGCCGGCAAGGCAGACGAGGCCGTAGTCGCCCGCGTCCTCGATCGTCATGCCTATCTCGGCGAGGATCAGCGCGCGATGGCCGTGCGGTTGACGACCGGCGGCGAGCGTGTCGTCGCCGTCGCCGCCCGACCGGGGACCGGCAAGACGACCGCGCTTGAGGCCGCCCGACAGGTCTGGGAGGAGGCCGGGTTCGATGTGGTCGGCTGCGCGACGGCCAACACGGCAAGTGCCGAGCTGCGCGACGCCGGGATCGCCAAGGCCACTTCGATCCGCAAGCTGCTGAGCAACGCGGAGTCCCGCCGCGCGCGTGGGCTCGCTCCGTTGCGGCGGGGTGCGGTGATCGTCGTGGACGAGGCGTCGATGGCTTCGACGCCCGACCTTGACGAGCTGCGAATGCTCGCCCTCGAATGCGACGGCAAGTTGGTTCTGATCGGCGACGACAAGCAGATCGGCGCGATCGGTCCGGGCGGCACCTTCGCGACCCTCGTGCGCCGCCTCGATGCCGTGAGGCTGACGACGATCCGCCGCCAGCACCGCCCCGAGGATCGCCGCCTCGTCGCGCTCCTTCACGAAGGGCGCGGCTCGGAGGCCCTTGATCTGCTCCGCACCGAGAGCCGGATCATCGTCGGCGACACCCTGCCCGACACCCTCGCCGCGATGGTCATCGACTGGCACCGCGACTACGCGGCAGGCGATGACGTGGCGATGATCGCCCGCCGCAACCGCGACGTTGACTTTCTCAACGATTGCGCCCGCGAGCTGCGCCGCGAGAGCGGCGCCCTCGGCGAGACCGAGATCAGCGTCGGCGGGCGCGCGTTCGCGGTGGGCGATCGTGTTCAGACCCGGATCAACCGCGAAGGCGTCTTCAACCGCGAGCGATGGGACGTAATCGCGGTCCACCCCGGCGACGGCTCGGTCGAGCTGCGCCGCGTCGGCGGCGACGGGCGCCTGGTCTGGGTCGGCGCCGACTACCTCGATCGGCGGCGCCTCGGCGACAACGGCCCCGCCCTCGAACACGCCTACGCGCTCACCAAGTACGGAGCGCAGGGCAAGACGCTCGATCGCGCCTATCCCCTGCTCGACGGAGAGTCCAGCTTGGAGCAGGAGTTGGTCGCTCTCAGCCGGGGCCGGGAAGTCGCCTACGTCTACGCGGTCGCTTCATCGGAGCTGACCGACGAAGACCTTGGCCCCGGCCGTCGCGAACTGTCCGACGAGCTGCACGACGTGAGGGCGGCGATCGAACGGACCGGGAACGAGTACGCCGCCGAGGAGGTCGCCGCCCGCCGCCTGATCAACTCCTACGAAGGCTGGGAGCTGGCCGAGAAACGCGCCGAGCTGCGAGCTGAAGCTGACCAATTCAACCCCGCTCTCGATCGGCGTGACCGCCTTGACGAGGAAACCGCGAGGGCCGAGGAAGCGGTCGCCCGCCTCTCCCGCGAGCGCGCGGCCCTCGAAGCGACGGCCGCGCCGCCGGCCGGCGAGGTCGAGCGCCTGAGCGCCGCCGAGGAGCGCGAAGCCGCCGAGCTGCACCGGATCGTCGCCGAGCGGGATGCCCTGCCCGGCCC
>CBIHMQ010000013.1:0-19402 GCA_966211075.1 uncultured bacterium | reverse complement strand
CAGGGCATCACCGACCTGATCACGATCCCCGGCCTGATCAACCTCGACTTCGCCGACGTGCGCACGATCATGCGCGACGCCGGTTCGGCCCTGATGGGCGTCGGCTCCGCCTCCGGTGAGGCCCGCGCTCTCGACGCCGCCAAGGCGGCGATCACCTCGCCGCTGATCGAGGAGTCGATCAAGGGCGCGACCGGGATGCTGCTGAACATCACCGGCCCCGAGGACCTCGGCCTGTTCGAGGTCAACGAGGCGGCCCAGCTCGTCCAGGCCGAGGCCGACGACAACGCCAACATCATCTTCGGCTCCGTCGTCGACCAGTCGATGAAGGACGAGGTGCGGGTGACGGTGATCGCCACCGGCTTCGAGGGCTTCGAGCTGCTGGCTCGCTCCCCGCAGCGGGTCCGCCGCCGCTACGAGAGCCGGCCCCGGGTCTCCGCGGAGGACACCGAGATCCGCAAACTGCGGGTCTCGGAGGATGACATCGACGTGCCGGGGTTCCTCAAAGAGTAGGTACCGGCGTGGGGGTGGGGACGAGTGCCCCTCTCCCGGAGACCGTCGCGCAGCTGGGGCGGAGTGTTGGGCGCGGATGTCGCCGCTTGAGCCTCCGTGAGAGGGGCACTCGTCCCCACCTCGTGTCGCTCAATACTCTGCGGCACCGTGAGTGACCTGACCCTTCGCCGCACTCCGCTACACGACCTCCACGCCGAGCAGGGCGCCAAGTTGGTGCCCTTCGCAGGTTGGGAGATGCCGGTGACCTATGAGGGGATCCGCGAGGAGCACTCGGCGGTGCGCACGCACGCGGGGATGTTCGACGTCTCGCACATGGGCGAGGTCGAGGTCGAGGGGCCGGGCGCGCTCGACTTCCTGCAGCTCGTCCTCTCCAACGACGTCGCCAAGCTCGAGCTCGGCGGCGCCCAGTACTCCTGCCTCTGCGCCGAGGACGGCGGCGTCATCGACGACCTCTTCGCCTACCGGCTCGGCGGCGACCGCTACCTGCTCGTCACCAACGCCGCCAACCACGACGCCGACCTCGCCTGGCTGGGCCGCTGGAGCCGCGGCTTCGACGTCGCCGTCCGCGACGTCGCCGACCGTTACGCGATGCTGGCCGTGCAGGGCCCGCACGCCCGCACGGTGCTCTCCGGCGCCCTCAAGATCGAGCTGCCGCCGCGGATGCACGTGTCCCATCCGCGGGTCGGCGGCCGCCCGGCACTGGTCTGCGGCACTGGCTACACCGGCGAGGACGGCGTCGAGATGCTGATCGACCCCGAGGTGGCGCCGGCGATCTGGGCCGAGCTGCTCGACGCCGGCGTCGTCCCCTGCGGGCTCGGCGCCCGCGACACCCTGCGGCTCGAGGTCTGCTTCCCGCTCCACGGCAAAGATCTGACCCCCGAGCGCAACCCGATCGAGGCCGGGCTCGGCTGGTGCTGCGCCGAGGCGACCGGGTTCCTCGGCTCTGAGGCGGTCGCGATCGCCCGCCGCGACGGCACCGCCGAGCGGCTGGCCCCGTTCCTGGTCGAGGGCGCCGGGATCGCCCGTGAGGGCAACGAGGTGATGCTCGGCGAGGAGCGGGTCGGGGTGGTCAGCTCCGGCACTTTCTCTCCTTCCCTGGAGCGCGGCGCCGGGATGGCCTACGTCCGCGCCGACCTCGCCGACCCCGGCACCGAGCTGGAGATCGACGTGCGCGGCAAGCGTCGCCCCGCCCGGATAGCTTCCAAGCCCCTCTACCGAAGGAGCTGACCCTTGGCCGACGCCACCTACCCCGACGATCTGCTGTACCACGACCAGCACGACTGGGCGCGGATCGAGGGGGACGTCGCCGCCTTCGGGATCACCTGGTACGCGCAGGACTCGCTCGGTGAGGTCGTCTTCTACGACCCGCCCGAGGTCGGCGCCAGCGTCGACAAAGACTCCAGCTACGCCGAGGTCGAGTCGGTCAAGGCGGTCTCCGACGTGGTCGCGCCCCTCTCCGGCGAGGTGATCGAGGTCAACACCGAGCTCGAGGCGAACCCGGAACGGATCAACGAGGACCCCTACGGCGAGGGCTGGCTGATCAAGGTCCGGCTGACCGCGCCGAACGAGGCCGACGCCCTGCTGGGCGCCGCGGAATACCGCAAGCTGCTGGAAAACGCGTAGCCGGAACGCGCCCCGCGCTTCCGTAGCCTTGGTGGCGTGAGCCGCTACACCTCAGCGACCCCCGCCGACCGGGCCGAGATGCTCGCCGCGATCGGCGTCGACTCGGTCGATGACCTGTTCGAGCAGATCCCGGCCCCGCTGCGGCTGGGCCGCCCGCTCGACCTGCCGGAGGGGATGAGCGAGGCCGAGGTCTACGAGCGCCTCGCCGGCCTGGCGGCGCGCAACGGCGACGCCGAGGAGCAGGTCTGCTTCCTCGGCGCGGGGATGTACGACCACTACGTGCCGGCGATCGTCGACGCGATCGTCTCGCGCTCGGAGTTCCTCACCCCGTACACGCCCTACCAGCCGGAGATCTCCCAGGGCGGCCTCCAGGTGATGTTCGAGTTCCAGACCGCGATTTCGGAGCTCACCGGGCTGCCGGTCTCCGGGGCCGGTCTCTACGAGGGCCCTTCCTCGGTCGCCTCCGCCGCCTACCTGGCGATAGGCGCCACCAAGCGGCGCCGCTTCGTCGTCTCCCGCGGGGTGCACCCGCACAGCCGCGAGACGCTGGCCACCTACGCGACAGGGTTCGACGCCGAGGTGGTCGAGGTCGGCCTCGACGGCGGGCTCACCGACGCGGCGGCGCTGGCGGCGGCGGTCGACGGCGAGACCGCGGCGGTGATCCTGCAGAGCCCCAACTTCCTCGGCGCCGTCGAGGACGTGGCGGCGCTCGGGGCGGCCGCGAAGCAGCATGGGGCGCTGCTGGTCGTCGCCTGCGACCCGATGACGCTCGGGATCCTCAAACCACCCGGCGAGCTGGGCGCCGACGTGGCGCTGGGCGAGGGCCAGCCGCTCGGCAACCGCCTCGACTTCGGCGGCCCCTCGTTCGGTTTCTTCTGCGCGACCGAGGAGCAGATCCGCCGCATGCCGGGCCGGATCGCCGGCGAGACCGAGGACGTCGACGGCCGCCGCGGCTTCGTCCTCGCCCTGCAGACCCGCGAGCAGCACATCCGCCGCGAGAAGGCGACCAACAACATCTGCACCGCCCAGGCGCTGAACGCGCTGGGGGCGATGATCCACCTCGCCTGGCTCGGCCGCCAGGGCTTCCGCGAGCTCGGCGAACTGCTGGTGCGACGGACCGCCTACGCGCGCGAGCGGCTGGCCGCCGTCGAGGGCGTCGAGCTGCTCCACGAGGCCCCGGTCGTCCGCGAGTTCGCGATCCGGGTCGAGGCCCCGGTCGCCGCCGTCCTCGAGCGCTGCGCCGAGCGCGGAATCGCCGCCGGCTACCCGCTCGGCCGCGACTACCCCGAGCACGAGGACGGCATCCTCGTCGCCATCACCGAGCGCCGCACCCGCGCCCAGATCGACGCCCTGGCGGACGCCCTCGAGGGTGCGATCGCCGCGGAGCGTGATGCGTTCCACTCGGATAGCGGGCAAAAGGCATCACACCCGGAGGCGGTCGCGTGAACCCGCAACTGACCGAGACGCCGATGCAGCGCGAACGGGCGAAGACGATCTACGAGAAGTCGAAGCCGGGGCGGCGCGCCGCCGTGCTGCCGGACGCCGAAGTGCCGGAGGCGCCGCTGGAGGAGCTGATCCCGGCCGAGCTGCTGCGCGCCGCCCCGCCGCGCCTGCCGGAGATCGCCGAGCCGGAGATCGTCCGCCACTACAACCGCCTCTCGCGCCGCAACTTCGACCTCGACAGCGGCTTCTACCCGCTCGGCTCCTGCACGATGAAGCACAACCCGCGCCTCAACGAGCGGGTCGCGGCGCTGCCCGGCCACGCCCGCCTGCACCCGGCCCAGGACCCCCTGCGGGCGCAGGGGGCGCTGGAGCTGATGTGGCTGCTGCAGAGCTCATTGGCGGAGATCTGCGGCCTTCCGCACGTCAGCCTGCAGCCCTCGGCAGGCTCCCACGGCGAGCTCGCCGGCCTGCTGCTGACCCGCGCCTACCACGCCGACCGCGGCGAAACCCGCACCAAGGTGCTGGCCCCGGACACTTCGCACGGGACCAACCCGGCCTCGGTGACGATGGCCGGGTACGAGGTGGTCAAGGTCGCCACCAACGAGCGTGGCGGGGTCGAGATGGACGACCTGCGGGCGAAGATCGAAGAGGCGCCGGACGAGGTCGCCTGCCTGATGCTGACCAACCCCAACACGCTCGGGCTCTTCGACGAGAACATCGAGGAGATCGCGGCGCTGATCCACGAGGCGGGGGGGACGCTCTACTACGACGGAGCCAACCTCAACGCGGTGATGGGCAAATCGCGCCCCGGCGACATGGGCTTCGACATCGTCCACGTCAACCTCCACAAGTCGTTCAGCCAGCCGCACGGCGGCGGCGGCCCGGGCGCCGGCCCGATCGCAGTCTCCGACCGGATCGAGCCCTTCCTGCCGCGCCCGCAGGTGATCCTCCGCGACGGCGTCGAAGGCCACGGCCCGGTTTACGACCTCGACCACGACCGGCCCAAGTCGATCGGGCGGCTGCGCGGCTTCCAGGGCAACTTCGGCGTCTTCGTTCGCTCCTACGCCTACATCCTCAGCCTTGGCGCCGATGGCCTGGCCGAGGCCTCGGAGACCGCCGTGTTGAACGCCAACTACCTGAAAGCGCGCCTCGCCGAGGGCCGCGCCGGCAAGTACGCCCCGGTCGCATTCGACCGCCACTGCATGCACGAGTTCGTCCTCTCCGGCAAGCCGATGAAGCGCGAGCTCGGCATCGCCACCCTCGACCTCGCCAAGCGGCTGCTCGACTTCGGCTTCCACCCGCCGACCGTCTACTTCCCGCTCCTGGTCGACGAGGCGCTGATGGTCGAGCCGACCGAGACCGAGACCAAGGAGAGCCTCGACGCCTTCGCCGACGCAGTCGAGGAAATCCTCGCGGAGGCCGAGTCCTCCCCCGAGATCGCCAAGCAGGCCCCCTACACGACCCCCGTCCGCCGCCTCGACGAGGTCAAGGCGACCCGCCAGCCGGTCGTCCGCCAGCCGCTCTAGAGAAAGCGACGCTTGAAGCGGCCCCGGGTGCGCGGGTCGCTGCCTTTCACGTGCTCCTGGAGCCCCGGCCACCAGCCCTCGTGGTCTATCAGCAGGTCCCGAAGAACCGGGCTCTTCTCGTGCACGTCGTAGATGTACAGCCGCCACGCGTGCCTGGTCTCCCACTTCATTTTTCGCAGGTGCTCGACCACGTGGTCGAGGACGTTGGCCATTGTCATCGCGATCGCGCGCACCTGCTCGCCATTTGTCTCGGCCTCCGGCGGCGGGTCCACGTTGTCCCTGAAATAGGTGCGGAAATTGGGGTGGTCGATAAACGCCTGGTCGACCCCAGAGATCAGCGTGGTCATGCCGGTAATCAGTTCCACCCGGCTGTTCCGCACCGCCAACCAGACCTGCGACGCGACCAGGACCACGCCGAGCCCGGCGACGATCTCGGCGACGTAGGACCACTGCTGAAGGGACAGTGCGGCGATGAGCATCGAGCCGCGAAGCTCTCACACCCCACGCTCCCGTTCAACAAACCTATCTATAGCTCCGGCAGCTCCTGTTCGAGCTCCAGGACCGGCGCGAACAGGTCGCCGCGGTCTTCGATCCGCTCCAGCACGTCGCCGGCGGCGAAGACGAGCGAGGAGCCGTCGCCCGAGTCGGCGCACTCCTCGACCTCGTCCCAGCGGAGCGGGGTGGAGGCGGTCGGGCGTTCGCGGGCGCGCAGCGAGTAGACGGCGATCGTCGTTTTGCTGCGGTGGTTCTGGGACCAGTCGACGAAGACCTTGCCCTCGCGTTCGACCTTTTTCATCTTCGAGACGACCTGGTCGGGCGTCTGCTTTTCGAGCAGCTGGGCGATCGCTTTGGCGAACGGTTTGGTGGTGTCGTAGCTGGCGTCCTTGCGGTTCAGCGGCACGTAGATCTGCATGCCCTTCGAGCCCGAGGTCTTCGGGAAGCTCTGCACGCCGAAGTGGCCGAACATCTCGCGCAGGCGCAGGGCCAACCGGCAGCAGTCGACGATGTCGGCGGGGGGGCCGGGGTCGAGGTCGAAGGCGAGTACGGTCGGCCGCGTCGGCGCCCGTCCCAACGACAGCGAGGGGTGCAGCTCGATCGCCGCCAGCTGCGCCATCCAGATCAGCGTCGGCCGCCCGTCGCAGACGCAGAAGTCGATGTTGCCGGCGTGGGGGCCGGCCCGCACCGTCGTCGTCTTCACCCATTTCGGCCGGTGCTTGGGGCAGCGCTTCTCGAAGAAGGCCGAGTCGAGGTCGTCGACGCCTTCCGGGAAGCGCCGCAGCGTCACCGCCCGGCCGCTCAGGTGCGGGACCATCGCCTCCGCCACCTTGGCGTAGTAGTCGACCATCTCGCCCTTGGTGAAGCCGACCGCGGGGTAGAGGACCTTGTCGAGGTTGGTGAGCTTCAGCTCACGCCCGTCGACCTCGACGACTTGGCTCGAGGCCACGGCCTACTTCGAGGCTTTGGCTTTCGAGCGCGAGCTTTTCTTCGCCCGCGACGAGGAGCTTTTCTTGGCTTTCGCCGTTTTCGCCGCTGATTTCGTCTTCTTCGCGGCCGGTTTCTTCTTGCCGCCCCCGTCGCCCTCGGCCTTGCCTTTGACCGCGGCGATGCTCTCCTCGAGGGCCGCCATCAGGTCCGGGGCCTTGGTCGCCTCCGGCTCCTCGGTCTCGGGGGCGACGATCTCCTTGCCTTCGGCCTTGCGTTCGATCAGGGCCAGCAGCTGCTCGCGGTACTCGTCGCGGTAGGCGCTGGGGTCGAACTCGGTGCTGAGCGACTCGATCAGCTGCTCGGCCATCTCCTGCTCGCGCTTGTTGACTTTCGGCGCCTTCTCGGGGAGCGCGTCGCCGAGCTCGCCGGCCGGGACGACCTCGTCGGCGAACCGCATCGTGGTCAGGGTGAGGACGCCGTCGGTGGAGCGCAGCGCCGCCAGGTGCTCCTTGTTGCGGAAGACGAAGCGGGAGACCGCGACCTTGCCGGAGGCCTCCATCGCCTTGGCCAGCAGCGCGTACGCTTTCTCGGCGCCGGCGGCGGGCCCGAGGTAGTAGGGGCTGTCGAAGTAGATCGGGTCGATCTCCTCGAGGTCGACGAAGTCCTGGACTTCGATCGCCCGCGTCTTCTCCGGCGCCAGCGCCGACATCTCGTCTTTGTCGAGCGGCACGTACTGGCCGGGCGTGATCTCGTAGGCCTTGACGATGTTCTCGTAGGGGACCTCCTCATCGGTCCCCTCGGCGACCCGGCGGTGTTTGATCCGGGCGCTGTCGGAGTCACGGATCTCGCGCAGGGCGATGTTGCGCCGGGCGACGGCGCTGTAGAGCCGCACGGGCACGTTGAGCAGCCCGAAGCTGATCGAGCCGGTCCAGATCGCTCTAGCCATGGCGGGTCACCTACCCGGATTGTCCCAACCGAGTCGCGCCATGGCAAAAACGGGGCGCCGGACGGGTGGGATCATGCGCCGGTGCTGTTCGAGCTGCGAGAGGTCGTGTTCAGCCGCGGGGGTCGGCGCGTCCTCGACTCGGTCAGCGCCGAGCTGCCGGCCGGGGCGACGGCGATCGTCGGGCCCTCCGGCAGCGGCAAGTCGACCCTGCTGCGGCTGCTGAACCGCCTCGCCGACCCCGACTCGGGCGAGATCGCCTATCGCGACCGGCCGCTGCCCGGGTACGACCCGCTTGCCCTGCGGCGCGAGGTGGCCCTGGTGCCGCAGTTGCCGGCGCTGCTTGAAGGGACCGTCGAGTCGAACCTGCGCTACGCGGCCGGCCTGGCCGGGCGCGACCCCGAGGTCGCCCGCTGCCTCGCCCTCGCCGGCCTCGCCGCCGAGTTCGCCGGCCGCGACGTCCACCGCCTCTCGGTCGGCGAGCAGCAGCGGGCGATGCTGGCCCGGGCGCTCGCCCAGCAGCCCCGGGTGCTGCTGCTCGACGAGCCGACCGCGGCCCTCGACCTCGCCGCCCGCGACGCGATCGAGGCGACCCTGGCGCGGCTGCGCCGGGAGCTGGACATCTCCCTGGTCCTGGTCAGCCACGACCCCGAGCAGGCGCGCCGCCTCGCCGACTGGGTGGTGCGGATCGAGGCCGGCCGGGTCGCCGGCTGCGGGCCGCTCGAGCAGGTGCTGGCGTGATCGCCCTCGCCGCCACCTCGATCCATGTCTCGCTGGGCCAGGTCGCTGCCTCGCTGGCGCTGGTCGCCCTCGCCGCCGCGATCTCGCGCTGGTGGAAGGCCGACCTCGAGCGGGACATCGGCATCGCCACCGTCCGCTCGCTCGTCCAGCTGACCCTGATCGGGTACGCGATCAAGCTGATCTTCGAAGCCGACACGATCTGGCTCGTCCTCGCCCTGCTGGCGGTGATGGTCGTCTTCGGGGCGGTGACCGCCCGGCACCGCGCCGCTCGCGTCCCCGGCTCCTTCCGGCCGCTGCTGATCGCCCTGGCCCTGGCCGGCGCCGGCACGCTCGGGGTCGTCGTCGCCCTCGGCGTCTTCGAACCGACCCCGCGCTACCTGGTCCCGGTCGGCGGCATGGTGATCGGCAACGCGATGACCGCCGCCGCGGTGGCGCTGAACCGGCTCGGCGACGAGATGGCCGACTCGCGGGCCCGGATCGAGGCGACCCTGGCGCTCGGCGCCACCGCCCGCGAAGCGGCCCTACCCTCGGTGCGGCGGGCCCTGCGCTCGGGGATGATCGCCCTCGTCGACTCGACCAAGACGACCGGCCTGATCTTCTTCCCCGGCACGATGGTCGGCATGCTCCTCGCCGGCGCCGAGCCGACCGACGCAGTCCGCCTGCAGCTGATCCTCCTCTACACCCTGCTCGGCAGCGTCTCGATCGCCGCGCTGGTGGCGACGGGCCTGGCGTACCGGAACTTCTTCACGCCGGCGCAGCAGCTCCGCGAGCCGGAAACGACCCCGGCCTAGACTCGACCGGGTGTCCCGGCAGCAGCGCCTAACGCTGATCGCGACGATCCTCGGGTCGACCGTCGTCTTCCTCGACGCGACGGTGATCAACGTCGCCCTGCCGGCGATCGCCGACGACCTCGACGCCAACCTCGCCGGCCAGCAGTGGGTCGTCGAGGCCTACATGCTGACGATGGTGACGCTGCTGCTGGTCGGCGGCCGGCTCGGCGACCAGTTCGGGCGGCGGCGGATCTACGTGCTCGGGCTGATCGGCTTCGGCCTCACCTCGGCACTCTGCGCGGTCGCCCCCTCCGACGAGTTCCTGGTCGCGGCCCGCGCCCTGCAGGGGGTCGCCGGGGCGCTGCTGGTACCGGGCTCGCTGGCGATCGTCGCCGCCACCTTCGCCGGCGAGGCGCGCGGCAAGGCGGTCGGCACCTGGACCGCCTGGACCGGGATCGCCACCGTCTTCGGGCCGGCCGGCGGCGGCGCCCTGATCGGACTGCTCTCCTGGCGGGCGATCTTCTGGATCAACCTGCCGCTGGTTGCCGTCACCGCCTGGCTGACCCTGCGCGCGGTCGAGGAGAGCCGCGACCCGGAGGCTGACCGCGGCCTCGACTGGGGCGGCGTGCTGCTCTCCGCGGTTGGGCTCGGCGGCCCGGTCTTCGCCCTGATCGAGCAGCCGACCCACGGCTGGGGCGACCCGCTGGTCTGGGTGCCGCTCCTCGTCGGCGTCGCCTGCTTCGCCCTCTTCGTCGCCTACGAGGCCCGCGCCCGCAACCCGATGCTCGACCTCGGCCTGTTCCGGATCCGCAACTTCGCGGTCGCCAACGCGACCACCCTGGCCGCCTACGCGGGGCTGATCGGCGGCCTCTTCTTCGTCGGCCTCTACCTGCAGCAGGTGGTCGGCTACTCGGCTCTGGAGGCGGGCCTGGCGACGACCCCGATCTCGGTGCTGCTGTTCGTGCTCTCGCCGCGCTTCGGCAAGCTCGCCTCCGGGACCGGGCCGCGGCTGCCGATGACCGCCGGGCCGATCGTCGCCGGCCTCGGCCTGGTGGCGATGCTGCGGATCGGCGCTGACGCCGACTACCTGGTGGACGTGTTCCCGGGGGTGGTCGTCTTCGGGCTCGGCCTCTCGGCGACGGTGGCGCCGCTGACCACGACCGTGCTCGACTCGGTCTCCGAGCGCCGGGTCGGGATCGCCTCCGGCGTCAACAACGGCGTCTCCCGGGTCGCCGGCCTGCTGGCGATCGCCGTCCTCGGCGCCGTCATCTCGGCCCAGTTCGGCGGCGCCCTCGACTCCAACCTCGGCGAGCGGACGCTCGGCCCCGCCGCCGAGCGCTCCGTCGAAGACGCCAAGGCGCAGCCGCTGGCGGTGCCGGAGACCGCCGACCTGCCGCCGGGCCAGGCGAGCGCCGTGCGCGCCGCCTCGGTCGAGGCCTCCACCGATGCCTTCCACCTCGGCCTGCTGATCGCGGCGCTGCTGATGATCGCCGGCGGCGCCGCGGCCGGGATCGGGATCGAGAACCCGAGACCGGCCCGCGCCGAGGCAGCCGAGGCCGAGCCCGCGTAGGCTGCCCGGCGATGTCCGCCCCGATCGTCTTCTCCGGCATCCAGCCGACCGGCCGCAAGCACCTCGGCAACTACATCGGCGCGATCCGCCAGTACGTCGAGGGCCAGGAGCGCGGCGAGCCGGCGATCTTCTGCATCGTCGACCTGCACGCCCTCTCCGTCGCCTACGACCCGGCCGAGCTGCGCGAGCGCGTCCACGACACCGCCGCGATCCTGCTCGCCGCCGGCCTCGACCCGGAGCGCTGCGTGCTGTTCCGCCAGTCCGACGTCCCCGAGCACTCCGAGCTGACCTGGTGCCTCTCCGCGGTCACCGCCCACGGCGATCTCGACCGCATGCACCAGTTCAAGGAAAAGTCCGGCAAGCAGCGCGAGCTGGTCTCGGCGGCGCTCTTCTACTACCCGGTGCTGATGGCCGCCGACGTGCTCGCCTACCGGGCCACCGAGGTCCCGGTCGGCGACGACCAGCGCCAGCACGTCGAGCTGATGCGGGAGATCGCCCGCCGCTTCAACGGCCGCTTCGGCGAGACCCTGGTCGTCCCCGAGCTTGTCGTCCCCGAGGTCGGGGCGCGGATCATGGACCTGCAGGAGCCGGAGCGGAAGATGTCGACGACCTCCTCGACCGAGGCCGGCACCGTCTACGTGCTCGACGAGCCGGCGGCGATCCGCAAGAAGCTCGGCAGCGCCGTCACCGACTCCGGCCGCGAGATCGAACGGAGTCCCGACAAGCCTGGCGTCACCAACCTGATCGAAGTCCTCGCCGTCGCCCGCGGCGTCGGCCCGGAGGCGATCGAGGCCGAGTTCGCCGAGGCCGGCTACGGCGACTTCAAGAAGGCCGTCGCCGAGGGCGTGGTCGAGCTGCTGGCGCCGCTCCAGGAGCGCTACGCCGCGCTGCGCGCCGACGAGGCGGCCCTGGAGGCGGTGCTCGCCGCCGGCGCCGCCAAGGCGCGCGACCTGGCCGCGCCCGTCCTCGCCGACGTCCGCGAGCGCATGGGCATCGGCGCGCCCCGTTAACTTGGTCGCGTGAGCGTCGCCGAGCTCGACCTCGATCTCGACCTGGACATCTTCGCCGGGCCGTTCGACCTGCTGATGGCGGTGGTGCTGCGCGAGGAGGTCAGCCTCCTCGACCTGCAGCTCGGCGAGGTCGTCGTCGCCTACGTCGAGCATCTCGAGCGCGAGGGCGAGCTGGAGCTCGAGGTCGCGACCGAGTTCCTGGTCCTGATCGCCGCCCTGCTGGAGCTGAAGTCGCGGCTGATGCTGCCGGGGCCGGAGGAAGAGCTCGACGACATGACCCCGGAAGAAGCGATCGAGGAGCTGATCGCCCGGATGCTCGAGTACCGCCGCTACCGCGACGCCTCGAAGGTCCTCGCCGACCGCTTCGAGTCCCAGCGCGGCTACCTGTACCGCTCGGCGCCGCTGCCGGCGGAGCTGCGCCGGGTGGCGCTGGAGGCGGCCGAGGCGGTCTACGATCCCGACCAGCTCGGCGCCGCCCTCGGCGACCTGCTGACCGAGCCGGCCGACGTCGACGTCAGCCACATCCGCCCGACCGTCTCCCTGGAGCGGCGGCTGCGGGCCCTGCGCGACGTCCTGCGGCGCCGCAAGAGCTTCGACTTCGACGAGGAGTTCGGCAACGAGGATCGGCTCACCCAGGCGGTGACGATCTTCGGCCTGCTCGAGCTCTACCGCAAGGGCGAGATCACTTGGGACCAGCCCCGGCAGCTTGGCCCGATTACCGTCAAGGCGACGGCCTCATGAGCGACCTCTCCCGCACCGTCGAAGCGCTGCTCTTCCTCTCCGCCCAGTCGGTCTCCGTCAAGGACCTGGCCAGCGCCACCGAGGCGACCGAGGGCCAGGTCGAGGAGGCGATCGAGCTGCTCCGCGAGGACCTCGCCGAGGGCAAGCGCGGCATCGTCCTCCGCGAGGTCTCCGGCGGCTTCACGCTGGCCAGTGACCCGCGCAGCGAGGAGGCCGCCCGGCGCCTGCTGGCGAAGCCGCGGACGCCGCCGCTCACCCAGGCCCAGGCCGAGACCCTGGCGATCGTCGCCTACCTGCAGCCGATCTCACGCCCGGAGATCGCCCGCATCCGCGGCGTCTCCTCGGAGTCGGGCGTCCAGACCCTCGCCGAGCGCGGCCTGATCGAGGAGTCCGGCCGCACCCAGTTCGGCGCCGCGATCTTCAAGACCTCAGAGCTGTTCGAGCGCCTCTTCGGCCTCACCGGCCTCGACCAGCTGCCCGACCCCTCGCGCTTCGACCCGAGTCCGGAGGACGAGCGGGAGCTGCGCGAGCGGCTGCTCAAGGCGGGGGAACAACGGGCGGAGCCTTGAGGGGCCGGGATCGGGGGAGGTCCCGCCGTCGCAACAGCGGGGAGGCTCCGTCGGGACCTCCCCCGATCCCGGTCTCGTGAGGCTCGCCAAGTTCCTCGCCCACAGCGGCGTTGCGTCGCGTCGTAAGGCGGAGGCGATCGTCGCGAAGGGGGTGGTGACCGTGGGTGGTGAGGTGGTCACCGATCCGGCGTGGGACGTGGGGGAGGGCGATGACGTGCGCGTCAACGGGAGTCCGGTGGGGGCGGAGGCTCGGGAGGTCTGGGCGGTCAACAAGCCGGCCGGGGTGGTCTCGACGGCGCGGGAGCCGGGGGAGAGGCCGGCGGTGGTCGAGCTGGTCGATTCGCCGGCGCGGCTCTACCCGGTGGGCCGCCTCGACGCCGACTCGACCGGCCTGCTGCTGCTGACCAACGACGGCGAGCTCGCGAATCGCCTCACGCATCCGCGCTACGAAGTGCCGAAGACCTACCGGGCGCGGCTGCGCCGGCCGCCGTCGGACCGCGACCTGGAGGCGCTGCGGCGCGGCGTCGAGCTGGAGGACGGGCCAACCGCGCCCGCCGAGGTGAGGCGCCTGGACGAGCGGGAGGTCGAGATCGTGCTGCGCGAGGGCCGCAATCGCCAGGTGCGGCGGATGGCGGAGGCGGTGGGCAACGAGGTGGCGGCGCTGCGGCGGGTCGGCTTCGGGCCGCTCGGGCTCGGGGGGTTGGCAGAGGGCGATGCGCGTCGTCTCCCTGCCGAGGAGGTCGAGGAGCTGCGGAGGGCAAGCGGCTGGAGTGACCGGGATTCACATCCCCCTCCACCCGGCAAGTAGAGGGGGCTGTGAATCCCGGTCACCCGGGCCGCCGCGGCTTCAGCGGCGGGTCGGGCTTAGTCGCTCGCGGATCGTCTCGGCGATTGCCGCCGCTTCGGTCTCAGCGGCCAGGTGGGTGACGCGAAGCGTCGAGTAGCCGACCCGCATCAGTTCCCGGTCGCGCCAGCGATCCCGCTCTGCCGCCGCATCCGTGCCGTGGAAGCTGCGGCTGTCGGCCTCGACCACGAACCGCTGTTCCTCCCAGAGGAAATCCACCTCGATCGTCTTCCCACTGGCCAGCCGCACTGGCGCATTCGGTTGAGGTTCCGGCGCCCCGGCGCGGAGGACGATCGGCAGCACCTTCGCCTCGAGCGGGCTCTTCAGTCGCCCCCGCTTCAACACCCGCGCGGCGGGCCGCCAATCCGCGATCAGCCTCCGCAGCGTCGCGGCGCCGCGTCTCGGGCTCCGCGCCAACACCACCTCGATCCCGTCGAGGTCGAGCAGCCCCGACGCCGCCGCCCGCTCGAACCCGCTCCGCAGCGTCCGCAGCCCGACCGTCCCCGCCAGGTCCACGAAGGTGCGCGACGGCGAGGTGCAGGGAACCCCGTCGAAGGTCCCGACTTCGTCCCGTAGCGGTGGTCGCACGAGGTGGAGCCGGATCCCGTCGATTCGGCGACCCCGCTCGCCCCTGGCGATGACGTCGATCGAACCCGGCGACCGGTCGAGGAGACCCATCAGCACCGCCGCGCTGCGATGTGACACGACAGCGCCGGGTCCGCAGGCGAGCGTCGCCGCCCACAGACGGCCGCGCGTCCCGATGGCGGGATTGCCGTATGCGTAGACCCCGCGGAAGATGCGATGCAGGCGCTGTTTCTCGGCTTCGCGGTTGATCGTCGCGTCGCTGAAGCCGATCGCGCGGAGCTGCTCCCGCGAGGCCACGCCGCGCTGCCCCGCCGCGAGCCTCGCGACCGCCACCCAGCGGTCGCCGGCGGTCGACTGACCGCGCGAAGCGGAGTTGGTGGGAGTTTTCTTCGCCAGGCGGGGATAAGTCCCACCAACTCCGAGTTCGCCCCCCTCGAGGAGGCGGGGCCGCTCGGTTCTCCCGGCCGCTCTGGAAAGATGGGGGCGTGAGCTTTGAGCCGAACGGGGCGGCTCCGGGGCAGCGGTTGTTCGCAGTCCGGGGAGCCACACAGGTTGCCGCCAACGAGACCGACGCCATCCTCGACGCAACTACGGCGCTGATGCGGGAGCTGATCGAGCGGAACGGGCTGGTGCCGGAGACGATGGTCAGCTGCATCTTCACGACGACGGACGACCTCGACGCCGAGTTCCCGGCCGTCGCGGCCCGCAAGCTCGGGCTCGACGCGGTGCCGCTGCTCTGCTGCCGCGAGATTCCCGTGCCCGGCTCGATGCCGCGGGTGATCCGGGTGATGGCGCACTACTACGCGGCGCCCGATCACGTGCCGTCGCACGCCTATCTCGGCGGCGCCAGCCAGCTACGCACCGACCTCGAATCGGCCCAGTAGCGGCGCCTCCGTCACAATCGGGGCGATGACCGTCACCTTTGCCGAGAAGCTCGCCCGGATGCCGGGATACCAGGCCGGTGTGCCGACCGGGCAGGCGCCCGAGGCGATCGCCGCCGGGCAGATCGCCCAGCTCGCCTCCAACGAGTCGCCCTTCCCGCCGCACCCGAAGGTGGTCGAGGCGATCGCCGCCGCGGCCGGGGCGATGCACCGTTACCCGGACCCCGACGCGACCAAGCTGCGCCGCCGCCTCGCCGAGCGCTACGAGACCGAGCCGGGCCGCGTCGCGGTCGGCAACGGCTCCTGCGAGATCCTCCTCGCGGCCGCCGAGGCGCTGGCCGAGCCCGGCGCCGAGATCCTCTACGCCTGGCCGGCCTTCTCGATGTACCCGTACCTGCCGGCCCTGACCGGGGCCCGCGAGATCCGCGTGCCGCTGGCCGACGGCGACGTCCACGACCTCGACGCGATGGCGGCCGAGGTCACCGCCGCAACTCAGCTGCTGATCGTATGCAACCCGAACAACCCGACCGGGACCCACATCCCGGCCGCCGAGATCGGCGCCTTCTGCGCGCGGATCCCGCCCCACGTGACGGTCGTCCTCGACGAGGCCTACGTCGAGTTCCAGACCAATGACGACCCCGACGCCTCGCTCGACCTGCTCGCCGACTTCCCGAACCTGGTCGTCCTCCGCACCTTTAGCAAGTGCTACGGGCTGGCCGGGCTGCGGGTCGGCTACGCGATCGGCTCGGCGGGCTTCCGGGCCGCCGTCGACGCGGTCCGCCAGCCCTTCAGCGTCAACGCCCTCGCCCAGGCGGCCGGGGCGGAGGCGATCCTGCACCAGGACGACGCCCTGCGCCGGGTCGAGCACACGATCGCCGAGCGGCTCCGGGTCGAGGAGGCGCTGCGCGGGATGGGCCTTCTCACCGCCGACACGCAGGCCAACTTCTCCTGGATCCACCTCGGCGACGCCGACGAGGGCGAGGTCGTCGCCGGCCTCGCCCAGCGCCAGGTCGCGGTCCGCCCGGGCACGCCGCTCGGCGACCCCGGCCACATCCGCGTCACCTACGGCGCCCCCGCCGAGAACGACCGTTTCCTCGCCGGTTTGTCGGAAGTTCTCGACTGATCGCGCTCGGCCTGCTACAAAGGCAGGGCATGAAGCAGGCAATCGAGACCGCGAGCACCACCCGCGCCCCTGGCGCCCCGCTCGCCGCTGCCCGCTTCTTCTATTGGCGATTTAGCTAGGCGTCCGGCCTGGCGGCATCGCGCCGCTTCCAACTGCCTTTCCGGCCGGGCGCCGACCCTCGCGACGTGCATGCGCACGTCCGCCGCTGTGGGGCAGGACCGCGGTTGACGAATAGAAAGTTACGATTTCCAAGATGGAGAAAGGCGACGGGAAGATGATCATCGGGATGCAGGAGGGGGCCAAGCGCGACGGCGTCCGCGATCAGCGGATCGCCAAAGTCGTCGAGCTGGTCGCCCCGGAGAGACTTTTGGAGGAGCTGCCGTTGGGCCCGGAGCGATCGAAGGCGGTCGTACGGGGTCGCCAGGAAGTGATCGACGTCCTGCAGGGGCGCGACTCGCGGCTGATGGTCGTGGTCGGGCCGTGCAGCGTCCACGACCCGGTCGCGGCGCTCGACTACGCCCGCCGGCTCAGCTCCAAGGCGGAGGAGCTGCGCGAGGACGTGCTGGTGGTGATGCGGGTCTACTTCGAGAAGCCGCGGACCACGACCGGCTGGAAGGGCCTGATCAACGACCCGCACCTGGACGGCTCGGGCGACGTCAACACCGGCCTGCGGATGGCCCGCAAGCTGCTGCTCGAGGTGGTCGACCTCGGCCTGCCTGTTGGCTGTGAGTTCCTCGACCCGATCACGCCGCAGTACATCTCCGACACCGTCGCCTGGGGCGCGATCGGCGCCCGCACCGCGGAGAGCCAGACGCACCGCCAGCTCGGCTCCGGGCTCTCGATGCCGATCGGGTTCAAGAACCGCACCGACGGCAACGTCCAGGTCGCGGTCGACGCGGTCCGCGCCGCCGCGGCGCCGCACGCCTTCGCCGGCATCGACGACGCCGGCGCGCCGGCGATCCTGCACACGACCGGCAACCCGGACTGTCACATCATCCTCCGCGGCGGCCACGGCACGCCCAACTACGGCCCGGCCGACATCGGGGACGCCCTGGTCACGCTCGGCGTCGCCGGTCTCGACGAGCGGCTGGTGATCGATGCCTCGCACGACAACAGCGGCAAGGACCCGGTCCGGCAGTTCGCCGCCGCCGGCGACATCGCCGATCAGGTCGCCGGCGGCAACAGTGCGATCTCCGGGGTGATGCTGGAGTCGTTCATCGCCGAAGGGCGTCAGGACCTGGTCCCGGGCGAGGAGCTGACCTACGGGCAGTCGATCACCGACGCCTGTATCGACTGGGACCAGACGGTCGCGGCCCTGGACCGCTTCGCCGAGGCGGTGCGGGTGCGGCGCGCCGAGGCCGGGGACGCTTGACGAAGGTCGCCGTCCTCGGGGTGGGCCTGATCGGAGGCTCGATCGGGCTCGCCGCGCGCCGACGGCTCGGCGCCGAGGTCGTCGGTCACAGCCGCACGGCGGCCACGGTCGAGCGGGCGATCGAGCTGGGCGCGCTCGACCACGGCGCCGCCACGGTGGCCGAGGCCTGCGAGGGCGCCGAGCTGGTCCTCTGCGCCGGCCCGGTCGAGAAGCTCCCCGAGCAGGCCCGGGCCGCCCTCGAGGCGGCCGGCCCCGACACCGTCGTCAGCGACGTCGGCTCGACCAAGGGCGAGCTGGTCGGGACGCTGGGCGGCGACGAGCGCTTCATCGGCGGCCACCCGCTGGCCGGGGCCGAGACGGCCGGAGTGGAGAACGCCCGCGCCGATCTCTTCGAGGGCGCCCGCTGGTACCTGGCCCCCTCCGAGCGGTCCAGCGGCCTGCTCTACGACCGCCTGCAGCGCTTCGTCGCCGGGCTCGGCGCTCGCCCGCAGGCGATCGACGCCGCCACCCACGACCGTTTGATGGCGACCGTCAGCCACCTCCCGCACGTGCTCGCCAACGTCCTCGTCGCCGCGGCCGCCGAGGAGCTCACACGCGATTCCGAGCGGATGCCCGAGGTGGGTCCCAGCTTCCGCGACGCGACCCGGGTCGCCGGCGCCAACCCGGCGATCTGGGCCGACATCTACGCCAGCAACCGCGAGGCGGTCGCCGACTCGGTCGAGGCGGCGGCGCGGCGGCTGGGCGAGGCCGCGGAGCTGATCCGTGGCGGCGACCGCGCGGCGATCTCGGCCTGGCAGGCGAGCGCTGGCGAGGGTCGCCGCCGCCTGATCGAAGACCAGTCCGAAGCCGGTCCGCTGCGGGAGGTGCGGATCGTCGTCGCCAACCAGCCGGGGACGATCGCCCAGCTCGCCCTGGCGCTCGGCCACGCCGGCGTCAACATCGAGGACATGGCCCTGCACCCGGCCCCGGACATGACCTCCGGCGCCGTCTCCCTCTGGGTCGGCGGCGACGAGCAGGCCGAGCGGGCCCAGCGCCTGGTCCGCGAGCTCGGCCACACCGCCACCGTCTACGGCGACGGCGAGTAACGGCGCCAGCAAGTAGCGTCGCCGCCGATGACCCGCTTCGACCCAACCGGCCCGCTGCGCGGCCTCTTGCATCCGCCGGCGGATAAGTCGGTTTCGCACCGCGCGGCGCTGATTGCCGCGATGGGGTGCGGGCAGACCGAGATCGAGGGCTACCTCGACGCCGCCGACACGCGCTCGACGTTGATGGCCGTCGAGAAGCTCGGTGCCGAAGCCCGCAGAGACCCAATCTCTCGCGTCAATGTCGGCGGGTCTCACCGATTTCCAGGACGGGTGCCGGCCGGGGCGCCCGACCCTGTCATTCGCATCCGCGGCGTCGGCCTGCGCGGGCCCCGCTCGGCGGTGATCGACGTCGGCAACGCGGGAACCCTGATGCGGCTGCTTCCCGGATGGCTGGCCGGGCAGGAGGGCGGCGCCTGGACGCTCGACGGGGACGACTCGATCCGCCGCCGGCCGGTCGACCGCGTCGCCGTGCCGCTGCGCGAGATGGGCGCCGACCTCAGCGCCCGCGAGGACCGCTTGCCGCCGCTCGAGGTTCGCGGCGCGTCCCTGCAGGGGACCACCTACGAGCTGCCGGTCGCCAGCGCCCAGGTCAAGTCCTGCGTCCTGCTCGCCGGCCTGCTCGCCGAGGGCGAGACCCGGGT
>CBIHMQ010000012.1:0-19403 GCA_966211075.1 uncultured bacterium | reverse complement strand
CCTCGGTGGCGGTCGACCCCCTGACCCTCTACAGGCGGCTGCGCCGGCTCAACCCGGCCCCCTACTCGGCCTTTCTCCGCTTCGGCGAGCTGTCGGTGCTCAGCTCCTCGCCGGAGCAGTTCCTCGCCGTCGACGGTTGTCGCCGGGTGCAGACACGGCCGATCAAGGGCACCCGCGAACGCTCCGAGGACTCCGTCGCCGACGCCCGGCTGGCCGCCTCTCTGGCCACCAGCGAGAAGGACCGCGCCGAGAACCTGATGATCGTCGACCTGGCGCGCAACGATCTCGGCAGCGTTTGCGAGATCGGCAGCGTCGGGGTGCCCAGCCTGATGGCGGTGGAGAGCTACGCGACCGTGCACCAGCTGGTCTCGACCGTGTCAGGGCGCCTGCCCGAGGAGATCAGCTCGGGCGAGTGCATCCGCGCCTGCTTCCCGCCCGGCTCGATGACGGGCGCCCCGAAGCTGCGGTCGATGGAGATCCTCGACCGGATCGAGGCCGCCCCCCGGGGGGTCTACTCGGGCGCGATCGGCTACCTGGCCCCGGGCGACCGCTGCTGCCTCAGCGTCGCGATCCGGACGATCGTTCTGGGCCGCGATGGCGCCAGGATCGGCGCCGGCGGCGCGATCGTGATCGACTCCCTGGCCGAGGCCGAGTGGGAGGAGATGCTGCTGAAGGCCGCGGCCCCGGCGCGGGCCCTGGCGCCCGACTCGCGGCCGGCCGCCGCTCAGGCGGTGCCGCTGCGGGTCTGATGAGCCCGCTCGAGAGCTCTGCCGACCGTCTTCCCCATCGCGCCCCGGCGGCCGATCGCGACGGTGGCCAGCGGCCTGCGCTCGGGCCAGAGGCTGTTGATCGTCTCGCTGTCCGGGGCGCCGCAGGAGTCGAAGATCCGCTCCGGGCGGTGGGCGTCGAAGAAACCGAAGTTCTCGACGTGCAGCTGGATCCCGGGCGAGTACTTGCGCAGCTCCTCGTCGTAGGCGGCCTTGAAGCCGAAGAGGACGTCGCCGGCCGAGAGTTCGCAGGTCATGGCGAGGACCCGACCATCCGTCGTCTCCAGCGACCTCAGCAGCAGGCGCCCTCGCGAGCGGAACTCGTCGCAGACGCCGCGGAAGAGCTCGGCCGCGCCCCCGTCGGATGCCATCGCCGTTCCCTGCTCGCCCTTCCAACCGGCGCTCTCGAGTGCCAGGAAGGCGTCGACGTTAGCCGCCTCGGCCTCCGTCTCGCGCGCGACCACCTCCTGGTCGAGGTCCTTTTCGAGCTTGCGGCGCGCCCGCCGCAGCTTGCTGTGGCGCGACTTCATCCAGTTCAGCTCCTCCTCCTCGTCGCGGCCCTCATAGGCGCCGCGCTCGAAGCGGCGCGCGAAGATCGGCGCCAGCCCGGCCTCAGCCGCCGCCGCTTCCAGCGCCGCGAGGACGGGGCCGTCGCCGCAGGTGCGCAGGAGCAGGAAGCGACAGTGCTCGGCCGCGCGCAGCGAGGCGGCCAGCTCGGCGGCGAACTCGGCGATCCGGTCTCGGGCGACGAGCGGGGTGCCGAGGAACGAGTAGGGATGGCTCCAGGTCGAGGCGAGAATCGGAAAGCCGATCACGCGCCGGATCTCGATCGGCAGGCAGCCGATCCACTCGCCGTCCCGTTCGGCGACCAGCAGTTGCACGTGCTCGGCCCCCAGGGCTCTGACCGCCGTGGGCACGAAGGCCGCTTCGGCGAACGGGTTGGCCTCGATCGCGCATTCCCCGAGGCGGTTCCAGGCGTCGAGATCGTCGGCGGTGACCGCAGAGGGAGACAGCAGTCGCATCGAGCCGGCAACCTATCGCACCCCCTCTCGGCCGACGGCCCCGCTCAGGGCATGCGCGAGCGCGCCCGGCGCCAGAAGTCGCGGAAGGCGACCGGGTTGGCGGCGGCGAGCCGCAGGAGGCGGCGCAGCTCGCCGCGGTCCCCTTCGCGGACCAGCGAAGCGGAACGCAGCATCCGTGCCTCGGCGACCGCGCGGCGGAACTCGGGACCGTGCTCGGCGAGGAAGCCCGGGTCGTCGCCCCAGACGCGTTCCAGGGTCAGCAGCCAGGCCTCGGCCCAGACGTGCATCGGCGCCTGGGTCAGGCGCGGGCCGCTGTGGCCGTGCTGCCAGGCGGTCTCGGTGTCGAACAGGGCTCCCTGGCCACGCCGGCAGAGGCGGCCGAAGGCTGGCCACTCCTCGCAGGTCGGCAGGTCGTCGGCGAAACGCAGGACCTCGTCCGCATCCTCTTTGCGGACCATCAGGGTGAAGGCGGCGATGAAGTTTTCCCGCATTGCCTCGCGGTACATCGAGCCGACGTAGACCGGGAAGTCGGGGCGCCCGGGGGGCAGCGGCGCGACCCCGGAGTAGGGCGTCCCGGGGCCGAAGCACTCGGCCAGCGAGCGATCGGCGCTCAACCAGTTCGGCAGGTAGCGGCGCAGCTCGCTGCCGTTCTCCAGGCGGACCCCGAAGTCGCTCGAGCAGTAGACGACGTCCGGCCGCCGTTCCAGGAAGGCGCGCTGGAGGACGATCTTGTCGGCGAACCACTCGTCGTCGCTGTCGAGAAAGGCCACCAGCGGCCCGCGGGCCGCGGCGAGCCCGGCATTGCGGGCGGCGCCGGCCCCCCCGTGGGGCACCGGCAGGAGCCGCACCGGCGCGCCGAAGCCCGTGACGACGGTCGCGGTGTCGTCGGTCGAGCCGTCGTCGACGACGATCACCTCGTCGCCGGGCGCGAGAGCGGCGAGGGCGGAGCGAATCGCCCGCGGGACGAGGTGGGCGCGGTTGTAGGTGGGGATCACGGCGCTGACAGCGAGAGAGGGCATTCGCGCATTATCGTGGAGGAACACGACCCTCGACGGAGCAGGAGCCATGGCCGTAGATACCGCGACTTACAGCGAGAAGACCGACATCCAGCGCGACATCACCGAGATGGTCCGTCAGTTCGTCGACGAGCAGATCATCCCGAACGCCGAGCACTACGACCATGAGGACTCGTTTCCGGAGCCGATCGTCGAGCAGATGAAAGAGCTGGGCCTGTTCGGGGTGACGATCCCCGAGGAGTACGGCGGCATGGGGCTCGACCTGACCACCTACGCGATGATCGTGGAAGAGCTCTCGCGCGGTTGGATCTCGATCTCCGGCGTCGTCAACACCCACTTCATCGGCTCCTACCTGTTGATGAAGTTCGGCACCGACGAGCAGAAGCAGTACTTCCTGCCGAAGATGGCGACCGGCGAGATCCGCGCCGCCTTCTCGCTCTCCGAGCCCGAGGTCGGCTCCGACGTGCAGGGCATCAAGGCGACGGCCAAGAAGGGCGAGGACGGCAACTGGGAGCTGAACGGCCAGAAGATGTGGGTCACCAACGGCCTTGGCTCCAGCGTCGTCTTCGTGCTGATGAAGAGCGACCCGAAGGCGGAACCCGCCTACAAGGGGATGACCTGCTTCATCACCGAGAAGAAGCCCTGGGAGGAAACCCAGAGCGGCGACTTCGAGGGGCTGATCGTGCCGCCGAAAATCAAGAAGATGGGCTACAAGGGCGTCGAGTCGACCGAGCTCGTCTACGACGGCTACAAGTGCCCGCCCGACCGCGTCCTCGGCGGCGAGGAGGCGGGAGTCGGAGAGGGTTTCGTGCAGATGATGGACGCGCTCGAGGTCGGCCGCGTCAACGTCGCCGCCCGCGGCGTCGGCATCGCCCAGCGCGCCCTCGAGCTGGCCCTCCGCTACAGCCAGGAGCGCAAGACCTTCGGCAAGCCGATCGCCGCCCACCAGGCGATCCAGTTCAAGCTCGCCGACATGGCGACCAAGATCGAGGCGGCCCGCCTGGTCACCCGCAAAGCGGCGCAGATGAAGGACGCCGGCATCCGCTCCGACCTCGAGGCCGGGATGGCCAAGCTCCTCGCCTCGGAGACCGGCAAGGAGTGCGTCGAGGAGTGCTTCCGGATCCACGGCGGCTACGGCTACTCGAAGGAGTACGAGATCGAGCGCCTCTACCGCGACGCGCCGCTGCTGCTGATCGGCGAGGGCACTTCCGAGATCCAGCGCATGGTGATCGGCAAGAAGCTCCTACAGCGCCACAAGATCTAGGCCGATGGCGTCGACCGCCGACCTGATCCGAACCGCCGTGGAGCGCTTCCAGGAGGAAGTCCCTGCCCTGAAGAAACTCAAGCTCGTCTTCGGGCTGGAGCTGAAAGCCCACCACGACATCCAGCTCTACCGGGTGGTGCTCCCGGGCCTCGAGATCAGCAAGGGCCTCGAGCAGGACGAGCGGGTCCTGGTCCAGGTCGATCGGCCCCAGTTCAACGAGCTGGCCGAGAAGGGGACGCTGAAGAGCTACCGGCGTGCCGCCGAGACCGGCCACATCAAGGCCACCGGCGACTCCAACGTGGTCAAGCTCGTCGTCCAGGTGGCGGAGCGGCAGGAGCAGCGGAACCGGCTCCGCAAAGTGCACTGAGCCGACCGGGGGACCGGATCAGCGGACGTATTCGTCGACCCGGTAGCGACCGCGGTTGGCTTCGATCCACTCGATGGTCGCCCGCAGGCCGTCGCGCAGGCCGACGGTCGGCTCCCAGCCGAGCAGCTCCTTGGCCAGGGCGGGTTCGGAGAGCAGCAGCTCGACCTCGCTGCCCTTCGGGCGCAGGCGCTGCTCGTCGGTGCGCACGTCGAGCTCCCGTCCGAGCAGATCGGAGACGATCTCGACCAGCTCGCCGATCGTGTGGTCCTCGCCGGTGCCGAGCTGGATCGTGCGGCCGGGGGCGTTCGGGGCGACGGCGGCGGCGATGAAGCCGGCGGCGGTGTCGGTGACGAAGGTGAGGTCGCGCCGCGGGTGCAGCGAGCCGAGCCGGACCGGCCCGCCAGCCAGCGCCTGCGAGATGATCGTCGGGATCACGGCCCGGGCTGATTGGAAGGGGCCGTAGGTGTTGAACGGCCGCAGCACCGTCACCGGCAGGTCGAAGGAGCGGTGGAAGCTGTCCATCAGCTGGTCGGCGCCGATCTTGCTGGCGGCGTAGGGCGATTGGCCGACCAGCGGGTGGGTCTCGGTGATCGGCACCGTCTGGGCGGTCCCGTAGACCTCGCTGGTCGAGGTGTGGACCACCCGCTCGACGCCCGCTCGCAGCGCTGCCTGGGCAACGTTGAGCGAGCCGACGACGTTGGTCTCGATGAAGTCGCGGGGGTTGACGTACGAATACGGGATCGCGATCTGGGCGCCGAGGTGGAGGACGATCTCGACCCCCTCGGTCGCCTCGGCGACCGACTCGGCGTCGCGGAGGTCGCCGAGCACGACCTCGACGTCGGCGGTGAGCTCCGGATCCAGCCAGTCGAGAGTGCCGCGCTCGTTTCGCGAGTTGTAGCGGACGAGCGCGCGGACCCTGCTGGCGCCGCCGCGCACCAGGGCGGTGGTCAGGTGGGCGCCGATAAAGCCGCCGGCACCGGTGACGAGGACCTTCTTGCCAGCGATCTCGTTCATGGCAGGCGCAAGGCTATAGATGAGGCAGCGGTCGCGCGGTAGGCTGGTTCCATGCCGCCGCTTGCCGGGCTTTCCTTGGTGGTCGAATGGATCACGGGGGTACAGGCTTTCGCGGCCCTCGCCTCCGAGTGGGACACGGCGTTCGGGGCCGGCGCGGGTCCCTTCGACCTGCATGACTGGTTCAGCGCCTGGTGGCGGGCATTCGGGGTCGGGACGATGACGGTCTGCGTGGTCAGGCGCGACGGCAGGCTCGTCGCGGCGCTGCCGGTGGGCCGGCGCGGCCGCCGCCTCACCGGCCTTGCCAACGACCACTCCGGGTGGGTCCGCCCGCTGGCGGCGGACGAGGAGGCCCTGCGGGAGCTGTCGCGGGCGCTGCTGACACTCCGGGCCAGCGAGGTGGTGTTGCCGATGCTGCCCGCCGAGGACCCGGCGCTTGGGGAGCTGCGCGCGGCCGCCGGCGAAACCGGCAGGCGAGCCCTGGAGGAGCCCGGCCCGGTTTCGCCCCTGGTCGCAACCGACGGCGACGTCGAGGCTTGGCGGCGGGGTGACAAAGCAAAGTGGAAGGCACGCCTGGCGCGCTATCGCCGCAAGATGGCGCGTGAGCACGGTGCCGTCTTCGATGTCGTCGTCGCCCCGGACCGGTTGGATGAGTGGCTCGACGAGGGGTTCCGGATCGAGGCCAGCGGTTGGAAGGGCAAGGGCGGCACGGCGATCGAATCGGATCCCCGCACCGCCGCCTTCTACCGCGACGTCGCGGCCCGGTTCCAGGCTCGCGAAGAGCTGCGGTTGAGCAGGCTGACGCTGGACGGGGAAGTCGTCGCCTTCAGCTTCTGCGTCCAGCACGGCGATCGCCTCTACTCGCTCAAGTCCGGTTATGACGAGCGCTGGCGCAAGCTGGTGCCGGGCCTGGTCCTGCAGCTATCGATCGTCGAACGCTGCTTCGAGCTGGGCCTGAGCAGCTACGAGCTGCTCGGCAACACCGCCGAGTGGAAGGAGAAGTTGGCTACCGGCACCCGCGATCACCGCGCCCTGCGCCTCTACTCGCGGGGCCCCGACGGTCGGGCCCGCCACCTCTACCGCGGCAGGGTCAGGCCGGTGCTGGCGCGGACGTCGCACCGCCTGCGGGCTCCCCGCCACTGAGCCGGCGGGCGAGCCGACCGGGGGGATCAGCGGCGGCGCAGGCCGAGCTTGCCGCTGTCGCGGTGGACCGCGACCTGGCGGCGCAGCAGCACCGCGGCAGCGGTCCAGGTGAGGATCTTCACGTCGGTCCAGATCGTCGCCTGGGCGGCGTACATCTGATCCATCAGCACCTTCTGCGGCAGCAGCCGGTCGAGGTAGTGGCCGATCGGGTCGGCCTCGTCGAGGACCTTGCCCTCCTCGGCGAAGGCCAGCTGGGAGTACCCGGTCATGCCCGGGCGCACGCTGAGGATCTCCTCGTAGGCGGTGGCGTGCTCGTCGACGAACGCTTGGTCCTCCGGACGCGGACCGACCAGGCTCATCTCGCCGCGCAGGACGTGCCACAGCTGCGGCAGCTCGTCGAGCTTGGCGTTGGCCAGCCAGCCCCCCATCCGGGTGAAGCGGCTGTCGTCCTCGGTCGTCAGGGCCTTGCCGCTGGCGCCGTCGTGCATCTTGCGGAACTTGAGCATCTGCAGCGGCCGGCCCCGGTACCCGACCCGGGTGCAGCGGAAGAAGGCTGGGCCGGGCGAGTCGAGCTTGATCAGGACGACGATCGCGAGGATCAGCGGCGAGAGGATGGCCAGCAGGAAGCCGGAGACGATGATGTCGAAGATCCGCTTGGCGGCGCGGTCCAGCTTGCGCAGAACGGGGTTGAGCGTGTCCTGACCGAGCCTCCCGGAGTCCGGACCCGCGTCGGCGAAGACTCGGCGGGGCGGTGCCGTCGCCGCCTCGGCTGTAACCGTTGGCATAGCGGCCCTGTGGTGTTTGAAACGCTCGGCGGCGGAACTCATATTCTGTGTCGTCGCTTAGGGGAGGGTTGGCTCGGCACTGACGAAGCAGGAAATCCGAGGTCGGGACGAGAACGTTTGCCCCTGACGAGAGATCGCGACTTCGGATCGGCATCGAGTGGCGGTGAAGCGGCCATGATAGCCGCGGTAACGAGAACAAACCATGAATTCCCTATCGGTTATCTGTCCATGACCTTGAGTGCCGAGTTCGATCGGTGCCGGCGTGTCGGCACGCGGCGGCCCCGGTGAGCGCGGCCGCAGCCGTCCGGCAGCTACCGCGGCCGCCCCTGGCGATGCTCCCGGCGGCCCTGGTGCTGGGGCTCTGGCTCTTCTGGAGCGAGGAATGGGGCGGCTACTTCCCCGCCGAGTGGTACCCGTCGGCGATCTTCCTCGTCCTCCTGCTGGTCGTCACCGCGATCGCCCTCGGTCGCGTCCTGCCTCCCGCTCGGGTCGTCCGCGTGCCCCTGCTCGTTCTCGCCGCGCTGGTCGCCTGGAGCTACCTCGGGATCCTCTGGTCGGTCTCGCCCGGCGCGGCGCTCGACTCGGCCAACCAGCTCGTCCTCTACCTGGCCTGCGCCTGGGTGCTCGCCCTGCTGCCTTGGACCGTGCGCCGCGCCGCGGTCTTCCTCGCGGCTTGGGGGATCGGGCTCGGGGTCGTCGCCGCGGTCAGCCTGGTCGAGGCGAGCGGGGCCCGCGACTTCGCTCCCTACCTGTTCGAGCTGCGTTACCAGGACCCGGTCGGCTACGCGAACGGCAATGCCGCACTCGCCTTCGCCGCGGTCTGGCCGATGCTGATGCTCGCCTCGCGGCGCGGGGCATCGATCCTCTCCGCCGGATTCTTCCTGGCTCTGGCGACGCTCCTGGTCGAGTTCGCGACGCTCTCGCAGAGCCGCGGCTCGCTGATCGGCGCCGGCGTGGCGGCGGTGGCAATGATCCTCCTCGCCCCTGAGCGGCTCGCCCTGCTGAGTCGCCTGATCGCGCTGGTCGCGGCGCTGGCGATCGCGATCGGGCCGATCCTCGACGTCTACGAGACCGGGAGCCAGGGCGGCGCCCTGGCGCCGGCGATCGACCACGCGGTGGGCTGGATCGCCGTATCGGTGGCCGTCGCCGGCCTGCTGGGCGCCCTGCTGGGGTTCGGCGCGCGCTTTCTCAGCGAGCGGGAGGGCCTCCGTCGCCAGGCCCAGCGAGGCGCGCTGGTGGGAGTCGCGGTCCTGGCGGCGGTGGCGCTGGCGGCGGCAGCGGTCAACGCCGGCCGCATCGCCGACCGGGTCGACGAGGAGGTGTCCAGCATCAGCTCCAGCGAATCGAGCGCCCCGGAACGGACCCGGGCCGCCAGCCTCGACCCCTACGAGCGGCCGGACTACTGGCGCGTGGCGCTCGACATGTTTTCCGCCTCGCCCCTGATCGGCGCCGGCACCGGCAGCTTCGAGCACGAATACACCGCCGATCGTCGCTACGCCAAGCACTCCCGGTTCGCCCACGACGTCTATCTTCGGTTCCTCGGTGAGGAGGGCCTGGTCGGCCTCTTGCTGCTGCTCGGCTTCCTCGTCGTCACGGCGGTCTTCGCCGCTCGCGCCCGGTGGCGCGGCGACGCCGGGCCCGCCTGGGTCGTGGCCGCCGCGATCGCGACCATGGCCTACGTCCTCACCCACGCCTCGCTCGACTGGCTGGACGAGCTGCCGGCGGTCTTCGCGCCGGCCCTCGCACTGCCGCTGGTGGCGCTGGCGACCACCGGTGGCGGACGGGAGGATCGTTCGCCCGGAGGCTGGCCGGCGGCCCTGCTGGGAGGTCTCGTCGCGGCCTTCGCGCTGGTCGCGTTGACGCTGCCATGGCTGTCGCTGCGCTACCTCGAGAGGGCGGAAGACAACCTCGCGCGCGGCCCCGGGCCGACCTTCGCGGACCTTCGCCGCGCCCATGACCTCGACCCGATCTCCCTCGTCCCGCTGCTTGCCGAAGCGAGAATCGCGATCGACTACGGCGAGGACGCGCGCGCTCGCCGCGCCCTCGCGGAATCGATCGAGATCGAGGACAACTGGTATGCGCATTTCCAGTTGGCCCTGCTCGACTCGCGGGCGGGTCGTTTCGCGGACGCCCGGCGGGAGATCGCCAGGGCGCGCGAGTTGAGCGCGAGCGATTCGGTCCTGGCGCGGTTCGAAGAGATGATCGAGGCCGGCGAGAGACTCGATCCGGCGGCGATCAATCGCGAACTGGCCAACGCCGCCTCGGCTCGGTTTACCGCGACCCCACGCTGACCAAATCGACGGCAGAGCGCAAATCAGGCGCTACACTGCCGGAAATACGCTCGTTAACGGCTCAGAGCCCTTTGAGGTAAGGACAGACCCTTGAATTTCAAACGTTTCGTCATATCCATCGCATCGGTTTGCTTCGTGCTCGCGTTCGTCGCCGGGCCGGCCCAGGCGGCCGACACCCCGACGTCCGACGCCTACAGCGGCGTCGCCGGGCAGGTCGGCTCGGGGGGCGACAGCCCGGAACAGAGCGAAACCGCGGCTGCCGAAGACGAAGGTGCCGCCGCTCCCATCGAAACGAGCGAAACGGAACCGGTCGCCGACACCTCGGAAGTCGAGACCTCCGAAAGCGGGACCCTGCCGTTCACCGGGTTCCAGGCCGGCTTCCTGGCGCTGGTCGCCGTCGCGCTGCTTGGCTTCGGCGTGGTCCTGCGCCGCAGGACGCGTCACACGACCTGATCCGTCAGTCGTTCGCCCGCTCTGGCGGTGGGGCGAACAAAGGGCGCTCCGCGCTCCCGTAGCTGTAGTAAGAGCCGCGGGAGCGCGCACTGGGCGCGATCACCAGGAACCCCGCCGCCTCGTGGCCGGTCCTCTGGATCAGGTCGCGCATGGTTTCGAACTCGCCCCGCAGGGTCTGCTCCGGCCTGACCACGACGAGCACCTGGTCGATCGCGTCGAGGAGGTGGAGGGCGTCGCTGATCTGGCCGAGCGGCGCGGTGTCGATGACGACGAACTCGAACTGCTCGCGCGCTTCCTCGATCAGGCGGGGCAGGGTCTCAGACAGGGTCTGGGCCGGGACCATCTCGGCGGACTCGAGGGAGAGGCCGAGGAGCGAGAGGTTTGGGACGCCGGCCACGGGCTTGGTGAGGTCGGCGAGCTTGCAGTCGGGATCGAGTAGGTCGCGAACCCCGTGGCCCGCGTCGCTACCCAGCGAGGCGGCGATCTCGGGCTTGCGCAGGTCGAAGTCGAGGATCGCCACCGATGCGCCGTCACCGGCGGCGGCTACGGCGAGGTTGATCGCGGTGCCGGTCTTGCCGTCGCCGGCCGAGGCGCTGACGACCATGCAGATCCGGCCGCCGCCCTTGGTCGGCAGGCCGTTGAGTTGGAGCAGCAGGGTCTTGAAGGCCTCCCAGACCGCGGGGGCGATGTACCAGCCGGCCTCGCGGCGTTGGCGGCGCAGCTCCCGCCCTTTGAGGAGCGGCGTCCGCGCCAGAACCGGCAGCGGGTAGATCGCGATCGCCTCTTCCTCGTCGCGGACCTGGCGGCGGGTCATCTCCAGCAGCACGGCAGCCCCGGAGCCGAGCGCGAAGCCGCCGATCAGGGCGAGAACGATGATCACCGAGGCGGAGGTCCCGGTCGGCGTGGTAGGCGGGGTCGCCTTCTCGGAGAACGTCAGGGTGGGATCGCCGTGCGACTCGACGCCTTCGAGCTGGGCGATGCGCTCGTTGAGCAGTTCTTCGCTGCTGGAGTCTCGCGGCGTTTCCAGCGCCTGGGCGCGCAGCCGGGCGATCTCCCGGGCGGCCTGTTTGCCGAGGACGCTGGCGCGGGTATCGAGGGCGGCGCGGGCGAAGAGGTTGGCGATACGTGAAGCTTCGTCGGCGCTTTCGGCCTTGGCGGTGATCGCGAGCACGTTGCTTTCGCCGACCGGGTTGACCCCGACGGCGCTGAGAACGCGGTCGGCGTTCCAGTCGCCGCCCAGCTTGGTCGCGGCCTGGGCGGCCGCGGGGGTCGATTCGACCAGGGTCGCCGCGGTCTGCACGGTCCGCGTCGGGTCGCCTGAGTCGCGGATCATTTCCAGGCCGAGGAAGGTCTCGTCTTCCTGGGGCAGCGGCGTGACCAGCAGGGTCGCCGAGGCTTCGTACTCGCTGGACCTGGTGGTGGTCCAGGCGACGGCGACGAGGATCGTCACCAGCGTCGTGGCGACGACCAGCAGCCGGTGGGCCCGGATCGCCCGCAGGTAAGGGCCCAGGCCGCCAGGGGATTGTCGGGGTGATGCGCTGATTTCGCCAGGGGTCGCCAAAGGGGTCCGCATTCTAGTTGCGTGCATCGGCGTCTCGGCAGGGTCGGGCGGAAGCTTGCGGGAAAGAGGACGACCACGGACATTCGTCCAGCCGAGGACGTTTCGCCGCTGAACCACCGCTGCCGGGCCGATAGGCACGGCGATGATCCTGCGGCGAGCGATGACGATTTTGGCCCTTGCGGTGGCCTTGGCGGCGCTGGCGGCCACGCCCAGCCTGGCCTCGGTTCGCGTCGTCCACGCGAGCGGCGCAAAGGGCGATGTCGCGGTGTTCCGGTTGAAGGGCGTCTCCGCCGCCCGCATCGAGCGGGGCTGGATTGCCCCGCGCGGCCTCAGCGTGGCGAAAGCGCCTCGGGGCGAGTCCGCGACCCCCGGCCGCCGTGGCTTCGAGCTGGCGCTGCGGCGCCGCGTCGAGCAGCGCCGCCTCCGGGCCGGTGCCCGCCGCGGGGTCCTCAGGATCCGCGTCGCCGATCGCGCCGCCCCCGCCGGGCAGCGGGGAGATTCCGAGCCGGCCCTGATCGTCGAGCTCGGCTCGTCGGGCTCAGAGCCGGAGCCGGCCTCGACCGGCAGCCGCTCGGCGCCGGCGCCGAAGCAGGGCACGGGGCGGACCCCGACGCCGAAGGCGCCGAAGCAGAGCCCGACGCCGGCGCCGACGCCTGCTCCCGCTCCGACGCCGGCGCCCGAGCCCGCCCCGGGCGGCCCCGCCGGCGAGTGCCAGACGGCGACCGTGAGCTCGGCACAGACCTTCGCGGCGGGGTCCTGGCCGACCGGGTGCTGGCGGCCCTACAACGACGCCTCGCCGTTCAACCAGGTGATCCCGCCGAACCCCCGCCTGGTCCCGAATTCCAGCGCGATCGTCGAGACCATGACCAGCTGGGGCCAGCCCGCTGACCTGCGGGCCGGCACCGCAGACAGCTCCTCCGACTGGGACCACCCGATCTACTTCTCCCAGCCCAGCGACCCGGTCTTCACGGTGCACTGCACCGAGAGCTGGGGCAGGTGCGAGATCGAGGGCGAGAGGATCCGCATCCCCCAGGCCGCGCGAGCGGCGGGCGGCGGCGATGCGCACATGACCGTGATCGACCAGTCCACCGGCTGGGAGTACGACCTCTACAAGTACTGCTACGAGGGCTGCTCCAGCTCCAGCCTTCGCACCCTGCCCGGCGGCGGCGGGCAGGTCAACATCCGCTGGGGAGGAAAAACCGCGCTGGATGGCGACGGCCTCGGCTCGGATGCCACCGCTGCCCTGTTCGGCCTGGCGGCCGGCGTGATCCGGCCCGAGGAGTTGCTGCGCGGCCGCATCGACCACGCCCTCTTCATGGTCGTCCGCTGCGACTCCGGCAAGGCTGTCTGGCCCGCCGCTGGGCTCGGGGCGGCCTGCGCGGGCGACGGCTCCAACGCCCCCTCGGAGGGAACCCGGTTCCAGCTCGACATGTCCGTCAGCGAGATCGAACGGCTGGCGGTCCCCGTCTGGAAGAAGACGATCCTGCGGGCGATGTCCGAATACGGCATGTACGTGGGAGACACCAGCGGCAGCACCCCCTGGAACCTCCAGTTCGCGTCCGGCTCCACCTACACCAGCTTCGGCGCCGAGGACCAGCTCGTTCGCGCCGCCAAGGCGCTGGGGGTCCGCGCCTCCTCGGACGGCAGGTACTACTTCGACATCGCCAGCGGGGTCGACTGGAAGTCCCGCCTGCGGGTGGTCGATCCCTGCGTCGCCCGCAACAGCTGCTAGGAGGGATTGGCGAAACCCCCGCACGCGTCCGGCGGCGGCGGACGCGGCGCGGTTCGGCGTCCTCGGCCGGCCAAATAGCTCCTAGAGCGTCTCGCTGGTTCTAGTCGCGATGGCGGCGCAGGAAGGTGACCGCGCGCCGCAGCGGCGCCGCGGTCTTGAGCGGGAAGAGGCGGTCGCCTTCATAGCAGCCGACCCGCGGCCAGGCCAGCGGCTGGGGCCGGTGCGGCCAGCGGGAGAGGGTGCCCCCGGCGCGGTAGCCGGCCGCGGCGGCGGCGTCGGCGACGCGCTGGTCCCAGAGGCCGTACGGGTAGGCGATCGCCGTGCAGGGTCGCGCCAGCCGCACCTCGAGCTCGTCGCGCGAGGCGGTCAGCTCCTCGCGCAGGGCGGCGTCGTCGAGCTCGGGGAGGCGCGGGTGGCTGACCGTGTGCGAGCCAACCTCCCAGCCGGCCCCGGCGAGCTCGGAGAGGTCGTCCCAGTCCATGCAGAGAAGCTCCTCGCGATCCGGGCCGTCGCTCCACTCCTCGATCCCGGGCCAGCGCATCGGCGCATCGGTGCCGACGAAGGAGGTGGGGGCGAAGACCGTGCCGGGAACGCCGTGGCGGGCCAGGATCGGCGCCGCCAGGCGCGTTGACCGGTAGGCGTCGTCGAAGCTGACGACCACCGTCCTGGCGGCTGGTGGGGCGGTGATCGCCTCGCTGAGGGTGGCGCCGACGTAGCCGCGGGAAACGATCCGGGCGACGTCCTGGTCGAGGCGATCGGGCGTGACGGCGAGGCTGCTCCGCCAGCTCTCGCTTATCGCGTGGTAACAGAGGACGAGTACGTCGGGACCGGGCATCTTGGCGCCCGAGGGCGCGCTGACGCTCCCGTCGGGGCGGCTATCCTACCCGCGTGCCGGGTCGCGGACCAAGCTCACTCGCGGCCGACCGGCTGCCGGATGCCCCCGCCGCGGGCGAGCAGTGGACGCGGCTGGCACTGGCCGGAGGCAACGTCTTCTCGACCTGGGAGTGGACTCGCGCTTGGCTCGACCACCTGGGCGGCGAGGAGGACTTCGCGCCGCTCGCCGTGAGCCGGGATGACGGCGAGCTGGTCGCGATCCTGCCGCTCTCGGTGGCCAGGAAGGGGCCGCTGCGGGTCGCCCGGATCGCCGGCCACGGCCCCGCCGACCAGCTCGGCCCGGTCTGCGCGCCCGCCGACCGGGCCGAGGTCGCGGCCGTGTTCGCCGCCGCCGCGACGGAGCTGGCGCCAGTCTTCCTGGCCGAGCGGCTGGAGCGGGGAGAGGGTTGGGGATCGTCCCTGGGCGGCCGTCTGCTGCAGAGCGAGCCGAGCCCGACCCTCGACCTGCGCGGCCGCGATTGGGAGGGCTACCTGGCCGATCGCAGCTCCAACTTCAGGTCCCAGGTGCGACGCGCCGAGCGCAAGCTGATTCGCGAGCACGGGCTCTCCTACCGGCTCGCCGACGCGGCGACCTTCGAGGCTGACTTCGAGACCCTGCTGCGCCTGCACCGCGCTCGCTGGGCGGACGACTCGGACTCCTTCGACGGACCCGTGGAGGCCTTCCACCGCGAGTTCGCGGCGGTGGCCCTGGCCAAGGGCTGGCTGCGCCTCTGGGTCGCCAGTGCCGACGGTCGCGACGTGGCCGCCTGGTACGGCCTGCGTTTCGGCGGCGCCGAAAGCTTCTACCAGGCGGGTCGCGACCCGGCCTGGGAGCGCAGCAAGGTCGGCTTCGTGCTGCTCGCCCAGACGATCCGGGCGGCCTTCGAGGACGGCCTCGAGGAATATCGCTTCCTGCGCGGCGGTGAGACCTACAAGTCGCGCTTCACGGACGCGGGGACGGCGGTCGAGACGGTCGTCGCCAGCCGCGGCCCCCTGGGCGGGGTGACCGCGGCGCTGGCCGAGCGGGCCGTCGGCAGCGACCGCGGCCGCCGCCTCCTGGCACGGCTGGCCGGCTGATCACCAACCGGCCTCGCGCAGCAGCGCGAGCGGCTGGCGGACGTTGGCCGCGATCCAGTCCGGCCGATCGCGCCGTCCCCAGAGCGGCAGCAGCTCGCGGCTGGCGCGGTCTAGCCAGTAGGCGGCGGCGAACCCCTCCAGGGTGGCCTGGTCGCCCGGCACGCCGGTCTGCCGGCAGTAGTCCTGGACCAGCGCCTCGGCGCCCCCGGCCTGGGCGAGCGGCCAGAGCAGCGCGGTGAAGCGGACCCCGGGGGTCGGTTGCGTGACCCGTCCTTGCGAGAGGGCGAGGAAGTCGAAGAGGTCGATCATCGGCAGCGCCTCGCGCGAGCACCACTCCCAGTCGACGACCCCGACCAGGTCGCCGTTCCGCTCGAGCAGGTTCTCGTGCCAGAAGTCGCCGTGACCGATACCCCCGCGAAGGGCACCGACGCGGGACTCGACCTCGGCGGCGACCCGGCGGACCGCGGCGCGCTCGCCGCCGTCGTCGAGGACACCGAGCATGCGCTCGACCTGAAGCTCCGGCGAGGGCCCCGTGAGGGCCGGCGCCGCCGGCGTCGCGACGCCGCGCAGGGCCACCAGGAAGCCGAGCACCTGCTCTTCGAACCCGTGGGTCAGCTGCCGCGGCGGACCGCCGGGCAGGGCCGGCTCCAGCGAGAACTCGGTGGGGCCGCTGCGGCCGCGGGCACGGGGCAGCGCGAAGCGGTCGAGGAGGCGACGGTCGTCGCTGGCGGCGGCGATCGCCAGCAGGCAGTCGGCCGAATCGGCCAGCGGCTGGGCGGTCGGGTCGGCGGCGAGCCTGAGGATCAGGTCCTCGCCGCCGGCGCTCCTCGCCTCGACGAGGACCTTGCCGCTCTCGAGGACCGCGGCGCGCCGGCGCCGCAGCTCGGTGCCGGCCTGGCGCCCGGCGGCGGCGAGGGCATCGGCGACGATGCTCGGCGCCGATTCGCCGCGGCTGGCGGTGAGGGCCCAGCCGAGCGGTGGGCGGCTTGGCGGCGCCCAGCCGCGGCGGCCGATCCCGTAGCGGCGAGAGCGATCGCCGGTGGCGCTCCAGGCAACCTCGAAGCCGCGCTCCCGGAGCAGCGCGGCGGCGCGGCGAGCGGTGATCGCGGCGCGGGCGGCCACCGCCGGCGAACCCAGCAGTTGCAGCGCCCGCAGCGGTCGGGGCACCCCGGTCGGCGGAGGCCCGGGCGGGCCGCCGCCGATCGCCACCGCGACCAGATCGGCCCCGGCCGGCTCGACGGCGGCCAGCAACCGCTCAGGACCAGCTCCCGCGGGGACTTCGGCGACGACCGCGTCGGCCCGGGCGTCGTCCGCGGCAGCCAGCCCGCACGCTTCCAGGTAGACGTCCAGGGTCGGGTCGCCGCGCCCGATCACGGCCTCGGTGCGGGTCGGCAGCGAGTCGAGTATCCAGGCATGGCGGTGAAGGGGGCTGTCGACGCCCGGCGCGGCGGCCTTCATGTCCGCGTCAGCAGGGCCGCCACCTTGCCTGCCTCCTCGTCGAGCGAGTAGACGTCGAGGCGCTGCAGGCCGGCGGCCACGAGGCGCTCGCGCAGCTCGGCGGAAGATCTGATCCGGACGAGCGCGTCGACCGCGGCGTCGCGGTCGGCGGGAGGGATCAGCAGGGCGGCGTCGGCGGCGATCTCGGGGACGCCACCGACCGCCGTGGCGACCACCGGCAGGCAGGCCGCGTAGGACTCGAAGAGAACCTGGGGGACACCCTCGGTGAAGGAGAGGTGGAGGAACGCGTGGCTGCTTCGGTACAGCTCGCGGAGACCGGCGTCGAGGGCGAGGAAGCCGCGCAGCTCGACCTGGTCCTCGAGGCCACGCTCGGCCACCCGGGCCGCCAGCGCCGCCGACATCGATCCCTCGCCGCAGACGACGAGCCGCCAGCGCGGGTCGAGCTCGCGCAGGCGCTCGATCACGTCGACCAGCAGCAGCGGGTTCTTCTCGGGCTCGACGCGGCCGACGCTGAGCACGGTCAGCTCGCCCTCGTAAGAGCGCCGCCGCGCCTCCTCAGGGCTCACCACCTGCTCCTCGTCGACCAGGGGAATGACGATCTCGACCAGCTCGCCGCCGCTGTACTTGCGGGCCAGCTCGGGGCCGACGACGACGGTCGGGAAGCGCCTGCCCAGCAGTCGCCAGGCGGCCTCCAGGGCGGCCGTGGCGAGCTTGATCCCGCGCCGGCCCGGGTGGCGGCTGCGCATATGGGCCGGCATGTCCTGGCGGGTGCCGAGGACCACCCGCCGTCCGCGCAGGGCGCCCAGCAGCGCGAAGGCGATCGCGAGCGGGTGGGGGCCGAGCAGCCAGACCGCATCGACGTCCCCCAGCAGGGCCCAGCAGCGGCGCAGCGACCGGGCCATCGCCGCGCTCGCCGCCAGCGGCTGCGTCAGCGACTCGTAGTGGGCGAGGGGGGTGAAGCCGACCTCCTCGGGGACGGCGTAGGGCAGGCGGCCCGGCTGGGGGTCGAGCCGGCCGACCAGCGTCAGCCCCTCGACGTAGCGCCTCAGGTGGACCATGAAAAGCAGGAAGGACTCGTTCGAGGAGGTGCCGTCGGCGTCCCGCCTGTACTCGAGGTCGCTGTAGACGGCCACCTTCATGCAGCGGCATCCTAGTCTGAGCCCGGGCGTCTCCCGCGGACTAGATTCCCGCCCGTGGCCACGCCCGAGATCCCGACCGAGGAGCAGGCAGCGACCAGGCGCCCGGCCATGGCCCATTCCGCCTTCTGGACCTTCGGCACCAACGTCGGCGTCGCCGCCCTCTCCTTCGTCAGCGTCCTGATCACCGCCCGCGCCCTCGGCGTCGCCGGGCGCGGCGAGGTGGCGCTGCTGACGACGATCGCCTTTCTAGGCGCGCAGCTGGCCAGCTTCGGCGTCCAGCAGGCCAACGCCAATCTGGCCGCGCGGCACCCGCACCGGGTGCCCTCGCTGGCCGGGACCTCGCTCGCGATCGCCCTGGTCGCCGGCCTGCTCACCACCGCGGCGATCGGCCTCGCCGCCCTCGCCTTCCCGGCTTTGCTCGGCGGCACCACGGCGCTCCTCTTCGCGCTGGCGCTGGCCGCGGTTCCGATGCTGATCCTGCAGGTCTACCTGCAGTCCCTCGTCGTCGCCCAGTACGGCTTTCTGATCTCCAACCTCGGCTGGCTGCTGACTCCCCTCACCAACGTCGTCGTCAACGGTGTCCTGGCGCTGACCGGGACCCTGACCGTCGGCCTGGCGCTCGCCTCCTGGATCTTCGGCCAGTTCCTCAACACGGTCCTGCTCGCCTGGGAGATCTCGCGCTCGCATGGCGGCTTCGCGCGCCCTCGGCGCGGCGTCGCCCGCGAGGTGCTCTCCTTCGGGGCCAAGGCGCACCTCGGCCGGGTGATGCTGGTCGGCAACTACCGCGTCGACCAATGGATCCTCGGGATCATCTCCGGGCCCAGCCAGGTCGGCCTCTACAGCGTCGCCGTCGCCTGGTCGGAGGCCCTCTTCTTCCTCCCGACCGCGGTGGCGACCGTGCAACGACCCGACCTCGCCCGCGACAGCCACGCCGGCGCCGGCCCGCGGGCGCTGATGGCCTTCCGCGTCACCCTCGCGCTGACCACGGTCTTCGCGATCGCGCTGATCGTGCTGGCGCCGGTGCTCTGCGTGACGATCTTCGGCGACGAGTTCGGCGGCTCGGTCGAGATGCTCCGCCTCCTCGCCCTAGGGGCCTTTGGCGTCGCCGCCCTGAAGCTGCTCGGCAACGCGCTCACCGCCCAGGGCAGGCCGATGCACGAGACGGCCGCGATCGGGCTGGCCTTTTTGGCCACGATCGTCTTCGACCTGGTGCTGATCCCGTCGCACGGGGGCACCGGCGCGGCGATCGCCTCCACCGCCGCCTACACGCTCGGCGGCGTCGCCGTCTGCCTGATCTTCGCCCGTCGCTTCGGCAGCCGCCTCGGCGATCTGGTGCCCCGGCCCGGCGAGCTGGCGGCGCTGGGCGGCGGACTGACGGCCTCTTTTTTCATCTCGAACGGCTCCGACTTCCAGCTCTGGGTGCTGCTCGCGTTCGGACCGGCCC